>JAZTXB010000169.1:0-5510 GCA_045636225.1 Bacilli bacterium | reverse complement strand
TTTTCTTTGTTCAAAATTAATATGTTTCCATTTTTTCATGATTAACACCTCCAAAATAATACAAGGAAACATATTTTATATTATAATCACACTTATTTCAGTTTTAAAAGATAAAACTGAATTCCAAATGAAAATTCACGTTATTTTTAATATTCACTTACAAAACTTTATTTTTTTTCATAAATAAGTTATAATTTATATGGTGATAGCATATGGCAAGAAAAAAAATAGATTTATCAGATATAAAAACAAAGGATTTTGACGAAACTTCTTCTTTTACTGATTTAATGTCAAAAAAAGAAAAAACACATAGAAGTAGTGACGATATTGATGATATGATATATGAAAAAAGAAAAAATACTGAAGAACTTACTAGAGAATTAGAAAAAGCAAAAGAAGAATATAACAAACAAATTAAAGGCGAAGAATTAAATGCTAAAAAACAAAAAGAAAAAAATGAAACAGAAGAAAATTTAGGAAAGACTCAAATACTAGAGTTAACTAGAGTCATGAAATTTAATCTTGAGGAAGTAAAAACTGAGAATCAAAGCAAGAAAAACGGTATTACTCTTTTAAATATTATAGGAATTTTTAATTTGTTATGTATTGGTTTTTATATATACATGCTTACATTTACAAATTACCAAGATAGTCAAAATAATTATTTAATCAATGGTTCAATTATTGTGTTATTAGTATTACTATTTGGCATGTCTGTTGTATCAGGCAAAAAACTAAGAAAAATTTTTAACATTTTAAACGTTATATCAATACTATCATTTATTGGATTTAATATTTATATTTTTATATATTAAAAAATGAAGTTTAAATTAAACTTCATTTTTTTTGTGATATTTATTTACTTCTATAAGTAAGAATAGCATAGCTAAAAAGCATACACAGCTAAGTACGATGACAACTGTTAAATATTTATCCTTTTCTTCTGTTACTTTATCTAACATTGTACTATCATATCTTTGAATTGTATGTTCTTCTGAATCATACATATAAAAATCTTTATTACCAGTATTTAAATTCATACCATAAATTATATAATATATATTGCTATAATCAAACTTATAAGCAGTTATTTTTTTATCATTGATTTCTATTTCCTTTTTTGTTAATCCTTTTGGTAATTTTTTAGGAACATCTAATAAAAATAATTTATTACTATTAAATGATAATTCTTGATATAAAGTATATTTACCACTATTTAAATCATATAAATATAAAGCAATTTTACCATCTTCATCTTTTAATCCAACAACTGTATACTTAGTAATTTCATTATAAAAAGCAGGAACTTCTTCTTCATTTATAACTACCGTAGTTTCTGTAAAATTATCCGGAATTGTTAAAGTATTTTTTCTTTTTACAACAGTATATTTTTTTCCATCTAATTTTACATTTATTGGATTTAATTCCTTTACATTTGCTTTTATTACATATTTCCTAGTATTACCATTTTGAGCAGTTACAACTATTTCTATTAAATTTTCACCTTCAACTAAATCCTTTTCACCTGCACCTATTACACTAGCTGTTTTATCTGCTACTTTAGCAGATATATTTATTTTCTCAACAGTACTATCTAGTTCAATAGAATATTCAAGCGTATCTTTACTAAATTTTGGTGATAATTCATATCCTTCTACTGATAATTCACTTAAATAATTGTTTTTTGAGTAAGAAGCCTCTATTTCTTGCTGTGTCTTTAACGAAATTGATTTAGAACCTTTAGTAATACTCATTAAATTTCTATCCCAGTCATATACTTCGGCACTATTTACATAAATTTTAGCAGTTCCACTAGCAAGTGTTTTAAATTTAAATGTATAAGTTTTTGATGTTTGACCAGCGCCAGATGCATATCCAACAGCCCTTTGAGAACTTTCTGCATCAGAATATGTTAATCTAAGTTTTGATGTATCATATCCTATAGAAAAATCCCAAGAGCCTAAACTAGTCGAAGAAGAAAGTGTAACAGATATAGTAATTGTATTTCCAACTACTGCACTATTATTCCCAGAAATACTTATTGTAGCACTTGATGCATTTACATTTAAACTAAAGAAAATCGTTGATAGTAATAATGCGACTAAAAAACTTAAATATTTAATACTTTTCTTCATAATACCTCCTATTGTTCAATTGCTTTTACTTCTAAAATATGTTGTTGCACTATTAGTAAATCAAGTGCGTTTATTTTTCCATCTTTTGATGGATCACCTGCTTTATAATAAGCATTATTTAATCCTTTAACTTCTAAAATGTGTTGTTGTACTATTAATAAATCAAGTGCGTTTATTTTTCCATCACCACTTGTATCTCCATAAATTACAACTGTATAATTTTTAGTTTCATTAGCACTTGTTATGCTAACTACATCACCGGTTGCTAAAATTTGATTTTGTTTTAAAGTACCATTACAATCCTTAATTTCTACTATAGCATTAGGATTAATCTTTTTAACCCTTTCTTCTATACTTGAAGAATTAGTATTTAATTCAATTCCAGTAAAATATGTACCATCAGATTTTATACTTATTTCATTTATAATATCATCAACAAGAGGTTCTCCTGTTTCATTTTCACTTCTAACTATAGTTAAATTATAATTTTTTATACTACCATTTTGAGCTGTAACAGTTATAGTAAATTTATTTTCTCCTACCTCAAGCAATTTCTTGCCGTCATTAGAAATTCTAGCATTAGAATTGATTGTTTCTGCATTAATTAAAGTTTCTGATATGTTATTAGCTACATAAAAAATGTAGTCTTCCTTAGCACCATCAAATCCAGTTACTTCAGTTCCATTTACTTTTAGTGTTTTTAAATAGTTATTAGGATTTCCACTATTTGGTAAACTTGTAGATTCAGGCATATCATTATATACAGGGATAGAAAATATAAACTGCGAGTCTAATATTTTTAATTCACTATAAGATGAATATACCTTATTGCCTTCTAAACTTGCAGCTCTTATATTTGTTTGATATTGGTGTGAATAAACATCCCAATAATTAGACGCAACATTAAACTTTTTAAAATAGATAGTTTGCTGACCTTTAGTGATATATTTATCGCCAATAAATTTAGCCCCACCTACAATAGCTTTTGTCATAGTATCCCATGGTCTATCAAATTCAGTTTCATTTGATAGTTCCCCACCTCTAGCATAAACAACACT
This sequence comes from Bacilli bacterium, assembly GCA_045636225.1. Taxonomy (GTDB): domain Bacteria; phylum Bacillota_I; class Bacilli_A; order RF39; family UBA660; genus UMGS1613. The sequence goes on along the minus strand of JAZTXB010000169.1, from coordinate 2,317 downwards.
ATTTTGAGCAGGACTAACGTCAGTACCAGCACCTATATTGTATACATTATAAAAACCGCCATCAATCCACTGACCTCTAAGCGAATAGTATTTACTATTTGCTGAATTATATGTAAACCCTTGACCACTAGTTGCTATACTACCTCCACCTACTTCTTGGAGTGCTAAAGCAGCTAAATAAACACTACTTACACCACTTTCAGTAGCAGCTGTAATAAAATCCTGAGAATTATTTGCTAAATAATTTTGTTTTAAAACTGCATTTACTGCGTCTATTGTTTGTACATCTGGGTTTGTCTCCAAGTTTTCAAATTGAAATATATACATATCATTTAAAAAATTTCTCGGATCCATATAATAAGCAACAACTTCACTATTTGCTGCATACCAATCAGAACCTTCCTTAATAGTAAACTCATCATTATAATAATTATACGAACCACCAAGTGTAGAACGATATCCTTCCGGTCCTTGTATTAAACTTGTACCTATAGCACTTTCCACTTCTATTACAGATTTCCAATCAAGATTAGTATTTATAGCCCTAAATTCCCAATTAGGATGAGCAGTTTTAAGTATTGCTAACTTATCCCAATAACTCTCAGGAAAACCTGAAGTTTCAAATTCCGTTTTCATTTCATCATTTATAGTTCCTGTAGTTAGGTTAGCATTACAATAATATCCATTATAAGTAAAACCATTTACACTAAAATAATAACTAGTATAAACATAATAATCACTACATAAATTAACATCTTTTGTCTCTATAGTTTGATGGTCCGTAATTACAGTTACTTCATCACCTGTATCAAGCCATACAGGGCCACTTACATAAGTATCTAAATTTTCATTCTCGTAATAACAATAACCAGTAGAACCATCTCTTAAACTGCAACTAGCGCCTACCGGATTTAATACAACAGCTTTATAATCTGCTTTTACATTAGTTAAAAACAAAAAAGATGATATAACAAAAGCAATAATAAATAAATATTTATACTTTCTCATTATACCACCTCTACCTTCAACGTATATTATATCAAATTTTGTCAAATTTGTATAGGTTTGAAGGTATATTTCCTAAATTTTACATTTATATATTTTTATATTTTTTGTACCATATTTTTTCTCTTTTAATAATTCAAATTTATCAGTATTTATAGCTTCATCTTCATATTCACAAACTATAATACCTTGATCACTTAATAAATTATATTCATATATTTTATTTAAACAATCATTTATTAAGTTTAACTTATATGGAGGATCTAAAAATATCAAATCAAATTTTATATTACTATTTTTTAAAAGTTCTAAAGAATTTTTATAATCACTTTTCATTACATGTACATTATTTATACCTATAGTATTCTTTTTTATTATATTTACAAGTTCTATATTATTATCAAAAAAATAACACTCACTCGCTCCATTACTTAAAGCTTCTATTCCAAGAGAACCACTACCTGCAAATAAATCTAAAACTATACTATCTTTTATATAATTTTGAATCATTCCAAATAAAGATTCCTTTACCCTATCCATTGTAGGCCTAGTACCATCTATATCAAAACCTATTAAATTCTTACCTTTGTATTTACCACTTATTACCCTCATCAAATCACCACTATAATTTTAACACATTTTATAATTATTTTAAAGCTCCAAAAATACTACTAATCATTTCAAAAGTATTTAAAGCATCATTAATTCTATCACTAGTTCTAAGTTTATAGTTTTTTCTTACTTCATTTACAAATTCATTAAACATATTAGGATCTCTATTTAATATTTTATACCAGTATGAATTTTCATGAAGATACTTAATATATAAAGGATTACTTTTTAATTTAAATTGAACATCTAAAGTCATTAGTCCTCAAAATGTTTATATAGTGGTCTAGGTTTATAAGTATTAGTTTCAACTTTATCTTTTTTAGTGAAATCTTGAACTACACCAAGTACTCTTTGTACATTACCTATACCTTCTTGTATACCATCTAAATCTACATTTTTTAACCAATTAACTACTTCACTTAAAGTAAGTCCTGCAATACCTGCTTTAGTAGTATTAGCTACTACTTCTTTTTTTTCTTCTAAATCACTTTCTTTTATATATTCATCCCATATATCATTAGATTCCCCATATAAATCATACATCTCATAAAATTTTTGCCATGTCATTTCATTATTTTTTACATAGGTAATAAGTTTAGGGTTTTTTCTGACAAATTCTTTAAATTCTTCTTTTTTCATATACTCACCTAATTAATTATATGTTTTAAAGTTTATAAATTTCTATTATTTTTATGTAATA
>JAZTXB010000168.1:0-5879 GCA_045636225.1 Bacilli bacterium | reverse complement strand
TTATTAGATGATAATATAGCTTTAAATATAGAATTTAAAAAACAATATACTAAATTATCTAAAAAATATAGTGGTGAAGAACTTTTAAAAAATATTAAAATTAAATTACTTCAAAAAGGATTTTATAATAATGATATAGATAATTTAATAGAAGAAAAACAGAAGAATTAATTATTCTTCTGTTTTTGGTTTTTTAGCTTCTTCGATAGCTTTTTTATATGCACTTTTAATGAAATCATCTTTTATAGATAATTTATATTCATTTCTTAATTCATCCCATTTTACTGCAAATAAAGTAGAATCTTCAGCAAGTTTTGCTTCAGCATAAGCTTTTTTTACTTCATCTTTAATATCTTTAAGTTTTTCAACTGGAGTAGAACTTACTTTTAAGATAATATGATATCCATATTCAGTTTTTACTGGTTCTTTAGTATATTCTCCATCTTTTAATTTAGAAGCAGCTTCATAGAAACCTTCAACAACATCTGATTTAGAGAAATTTTCAATTAATCCACCATCAGCATAAGTTCCTGTATCATCAGAATTCTTTTCAGCTAATTCTTCGAATTTCTTATCTAATTTTTTCTTATCAGTGTTATTTAATTTTTGGATTAATTTAACTGCTTTATCATAAGCTTCTTCTTCAGCTTTTTCAGCATCTTTTGCTTCTTTATCTACTTCAATTAAGATATGTTTAGCAGTTAATTTATCTGTATAATTTTCTTTGTAATACTTTTCAATTTCTTCATCACTAGTATTATCTCCAATATATTTTTGAATAGCTAAAGTTTTTTTGTAATCTTTTTCAACAAATTCAAAGAATTCTTTTTCAGTAGATATACCAGTAATACCAACATAACTAACTAAGAAATTTTCTAAATCAGTTTGATAGTATTCAGCATATTCTAAATAATAGTCAACAACATCTTGAACATATTCTTTATCTTTTTCAGTAATAGTTACTTCTTTGTTTGAAATATATTCATCAATTAAATTTAATAAAGAATCTTTTCCTGTGTTTTCTTTAAGTGCTAAATATAATTCATCAGCAGTAAACTTTTTACCTTTAATAGTTGCAACAACTTCTTCCCCTTTAGAAGTTAATGGAACTCTTTTTGTACAAGCTACAAAAATTAACATAGCAACTAATAGAACAATTACACACATACATACTATGAATGGAGTATTATTCATTAAGCTATCATCTTTTTTTCCTTTCTTTGTTTCTTGTTTTACAACTGGAACTTCTTTTATTTCAATTTTTGTTTCAGGAACTTTAACCACTTTTTTAGTGTTATTAGCTTTCTTTGAAGCAGAAGTTTTAGTTGCTTTATTTTTACCCTTATTATTCTTTTCTTCAGTTTTCTTTGGCATATTTAGCCTCTCCTTTCTTAAAATAATACGATGTACAATCATCATACATTTAATATTTTAACAAATTGAATAAGAAAATTCAATATAAATACTCACAAAATCATAAAATTTTCATAAAATACTATGAAAATAATGAAAAAGGAGGAAAGATTATATGTGTTGTAATTCTGGTGTATCTGGAGCAGCTATCGTTTTAGTATTATTTATTCTTTTAATAATCATACTTGGAGCATATATTTAGGAGGTGTAAAATGAATAGTAATAATTCTTGTGAAAAAGTTCAACAACAAAATAATGGATGTTGTTCAAGAAGTAATAATGGATTTATAATAATAATTGTATTATATATATTATTAGCAATTATATTAGGATCAAGATTATATTAAAAAAGAGTTCATCTCTTTTTTTAATTTTACAAAATTATTTTTTTGTGATATAATACAGCTACTTCTTTGAAAAAGGAGATATTTTTGAAAGGTGGGAAACACATTTTAATGTGTATTTATGAAAACTATAAAAAATAATCGTATCAAATATATATTAGCAATTCTAGTATTAATTTTTATAGCTGAGATATTATTACAATTTGATAATATGATAATACAATGTTTTGGGATATGTATACTACCAATGATAGTTATATATGGTGTGTTATTATTAAGAAACGAACAAAAACAAATATAAAAAGAACTTTTAAAAGTTCTTTTTTTATTTATATAATTCTAGTCTAAGATTTTCTAAATTATTATTCATTAAAGTTATATAATTGTTTTTATCTATATTTAATTCATTTAAGTTAGTCATTGTATAAAACTCTAATGTATTTGCGCTAGAAGCTTCTAATAATTCATTAACTGTTTCGCTTAAATCCTCAAGATATTTAATAAATATGTAATTACAAGTTCCATCTTCTAATAATTTTTTTGCTGTTGAAATACTTTTTTGATCAATTGTATCTTCATCTAAAGAAACAACCTGCAAACCGTATTTTTCTAAAAATTTAAAAGCATCGTCAGTTACTATAATAGATTTTGTTTTTGCATTTTTTACTGATGAATAAAATTTTCCATCTAATCCAGTTAATTCTATTTTTAAATTATCATAATTTTGATTTATTTTATCTGTTAAATATTTAGCATCTATATATTCTTCAAAACCATTTTTTATGTTATTAGCAATCGTAAGTAAATTATTTGGGTCTAGCCAAAGTTCTTCCATAGAATATTCATATGGTATATTTTCAGTAGAGTTTATAATCATTAATTCATCATTTGATTTCTTCATTGATTTAACATAATCTTTTTCATCAGATAAACCATTAAAAATAAACATATCATTTGTACTATAATCCTTTAATAATACTTTAGTAACTTTAAAATTATAAATATCAGAGTCATGTGGATATATACTAACCACAGTACTATGTTCTCCATAAAGTGTTTTTACAACATATTCAATAGGGTATACTGAAGTTGCAATTTTTATATCATCCATAGAATTTGCTTTAAAGCAACCTGTTAAACAAAATAACATAACTAACAATAAATATTTTATTTTTTTCATAAATTACTCCTTTACTAAAGGATCATAACCGCCTTTAGATAGTGGGTTACACCTTATTATTCTTTTTATTGTGAGTAGAGTACCTTTAATACTTCCATATTTTTTAATTGCTTCAATGCCATAATTTGAACAAGTAGGTGTGAATTTACACATACTGTGAGTTGGCAAGGGAAGTAACTGATATACTCTTATTAATCCAATTAATATATATTTCATATTAACACCACTATAATTATACTAAAAAAGACATAAAAAGTAAAATAATAATTTCTATTTTTATAAAATTTTGATATAATAAAGTAGGTGATTGCATGAAATTATTAGAAAAATTAGAAATACCTTATAAAAATGTAAAATTATATGAAAAGGCTTTAACACATACAAGTTACGCTAATGAAAATGGTGTGACTAGTTATGAAAGATTAGAATACTTAGGTGATGCAGTAGTAGAACTTATAATAAGTGATTATTTATATAAAAATACAGAATATGAGGAAGGAAAAATGACTAAGTATAGAAGTCATTATGTTTGTGAGAATGCTAACTATGAATATTCTACTAGATTAGGGTTAAATGAATATTTGAAATTAGGGCATGGTGAAGAGGAAAGAGGAGGAAAGTATAGAAAAGCAATTGTTGCAGATATATTTGAATCTTTTGTAGGCGCTATGTATTTAGATTTAGGTTTTGATGAAGTAAAGAAATTCTTATATAAACATGTTATTCCTCTAATAGAAGATAAAAGTATAGAATTTTTTGATGACTATAAATCAGTACTTCAAGAATTAGTTCAAACAGATAAAAAAAGTTTAGAATATATAATTGTTGATGAACAAGGACCAGCTCATGATAAAACATTTACAGTAGAAGTAGTAATAAATGATATCGTTTATGGAAGAGGTACTGCTCATAGTAAAAAAGAAGCAGAGCAAATAGCTGCTCATGATGCTTTAAAAAAAGCTCAAAATGGGGATTTTGATGAAAGAGATAATAATACAATCATTTAAAGAATTAAAAGATGAAGCTAAATTAGGTGAAGTAAAAATAATTGATGATTTTGATACAAGAATTATAAGAATATTATTTAATATAGTAGATGAATTAGAGTTATTAAATATGCCTAACTTATATATTAAAAATAAAGATAGTTTTTATAGAACTTTAACTGAATATGTATATAAGGCATTAAAGTTTTACAAATTAAATGAAACAAAAGATAATATAAAAATAATACTTTCTTTTTTATTTATTAATATTACTGATAAAGAAATGAGTAATATAGAAAATTATGTAAGAAAATATATTAATTTCCTTGATGATAAATTATTATCTAATAAATATGGGGAGAAAAATACTGAATTAGGAGAAATAAAATATGAAGTATGTATGCAAGGTTATCAGCAAGAAACTCCATATTGTTTTAAATCAAGATTTCAAAAAGGTGATTCAGAGTATTTTATGCCAAGAATAAGTTTTGGTATAAGTGAAGGTATTTGTTATATATATGCTATTCAAAATAAAGATAAAAAAACTAATATAGATTCACAGTTTAATTTAGAAGTAAAAGAAAAATTAAGAACAATAAATAGTGGTATTTCGAAATATAGAAATGTTACACCATCGTTTGTAGTTGCACTTGCTTTATTTATATCATTTTTGAAAGAAAATAATATAAATAAGGTAAAAGTAGTAACGCCACTTCCAATAAGACAAAAAAATAGAGATTTGTCTGCAGAATATAAAATTAAATTTTATTCAATGAGTGGTAACTTAGAAAAAGAACAAATTGAAATATTAAAAAATGAAATAGAAAATAAAAAACTTAATGATGATTATAATTCAACTATTAAGTTTGTAAATTGTTTTAATAGGTTGAAGTTACATTTTGATAATATATTTTTAGGACAGTTAAATAAAGAAGAAACTCTTGAAATTATAAATTTGATAACTCAAAATGAATTTTTAAAAGAAGTAGTAAAAGAAAAGGAGAGATAATAATGGGAAGATTTCCAAATATAGCTGCTGCTAAAGCTAAGACAGGAGCAGCAAAAGGTAAATTATATGGTATGTATGCCAAAGAAATTTATCAAGCAGCAAAAAATGGAGGTGTAACTCCAGAAGGTAATCCTGCTTTAAAAAGATTAATAGAAAAAGCTAAAAAAGAACAAGTACCAGGAGATGTAATTAAAAGAGCAATCGATAAGGTAAATAGTGGTGCAGGTGAAAACTATGAAACATTAACATACGAAGTATTTGGACCAGCGGGTTCTACTCTTATGGTTGAATGTTTAACAGATAATGTTAATAGAAGCGTTAGTGATGTTAGAACAGTACTTAATAAATGTAAAGTAAAAATGGGTGCAATGGGTAGTGTTGCTTATATGTATGATAATTTATGTACTGTAGGATTTAGTGGTCTTGAAGAAGATGACGTTATGAATGCATTAATAGAAAATGATATAGATTTTGTAGATATGGAAAATGATAATGGTAACATATTAATATATGGTAATCCTTCAGATCTATATAAAATTAAAGAAGCAATTGTTTCTATTAAAAATGATATAGAATTTACTATAGATGAAATAAGTATGCTTCCAAAAGATAGAATTACTTTAGAAGGTGAATCATTAGATGAATTTAATAAATTACTTTCTATGCTTGATGAAGTAGATGATGTACAAAATGTATATCACAATGTTGAATTATAAAATATCTTGAGATAGATATTTTTTTATTAATATTTTAAAAAAATTGACACAATTTAAAACATATGTAAACAAGTTATATAATATTAATGTATGATATGAACCCCGTTTCTTGGACATAGAAACGAGGTTTTTATATGTCAAAATTAACTTATAAAGATAAAATAAATTTATATAAAGATAGAAAAAACGGATTAACAATTCCAAAATTAGTTTCTAAATATAATATAAGAC
>JAZTXB010000167.1:0-2072 GCA_045636225.1 Bacilli bacterium | reverse complement strand
CCTTTAACATAATAAGCACTATCTTTATTATAAATACCCATACCTATAATATTAGAAGTGTGATAATTAGTATCATCTAATTCTAAGTAAATAGCACATTCATCTTTTATATTTATTTCATCTATACTATTTACTACTTTATAATCAATTTTTTCTTCCTTTACTTCTTTATGTATATTCTTTAAAAACGAATAAAATTCTAAATCTTCATACATAGAAGCAAGATTATCACTAGCACCTAAATATTTAATATCAGATATATTTATCTCCATAGGTACTTCTCTATATATAGTAGCAATTTCATAACTCATATAAGCATTATCTTTATCTTGAACTAATTTATCATGCGTACTACCTTTTATTTTATCTATATTTTCATATATACCATCAAGAGTTTTATATTCTTTTAAAAGTTTTAAAGCAGTTTTTTCTCCTATACCTTTTACTCCAGGGATATTATCACTAGAATCTCCCATAAGTGCTTTTAAATCTATTATATTAATAGGATCTATTCCCCATTCTTCTTTAAAACTAGATTCATTATATCTAATATAATCTTTACTTTTTAATAGCTTTATTTCTACTTGAGGTGAGATTAACTGAAGTAAATCTTTATCACTACTTACTATTAATCCTTCATAATTATCATCAGGTTTATCACAATATTTAGCAAATGTACCTATAATATCATCTGCTTCATAATTATCTATTTCATAATATTTTATACCCATAGCAGTAAGTAAGTCTTTAGCAAGTGGAAATTGCATTTTAAGTTCATCTGGGGTTTCACTTCTACCACCTTTATAAAAATCATACTTATCATGTCTAAATGTTTTTCCTTTATCAAAAGCAACTACCATATATACTGGTTTTTCTTCAGCTACTATTTTATTTATCATATTAACAAATCCAAATAAAGCATTTGTTGGAAAACCTTTACTATTTTTCATAAAATTACCATTATACGCAGTAGCATAATAACTTCTAAATAATAAATTATTTCCATCTACCATAATTATTTTTTCCATAAAATCACCATATATATTATACCATGTATAATGTTTAACATAAAGATTTCAAAGTTAAAAATTTTATTTCTTTTAAAAATATTTTTTAAAGAAAAAAACTGGATTAATTCCAGTCTTTTATCCTTCATAATTATAATTTATTACTTTATCTGTTGGTGTATTTAAATCCCAGTCTGTTTCTTTAGTAATTGAATTCCATTCTTCTTGTGTTCCTGTATAGTTAATTGTAGTTAAACTTGTACAATTATAAAAAGCATATCCCTCAATACTCGTTACACTTGACGGGATTGTTATCGATGTTAAACTACCACAATCCGCAAAAATACTATAGTCAATCGCTATTACACTTTTAGGTATTGTTACCTCAGTTAAACTATAACAACCAGAAAATGCATACACTCCAATACTTGTTACACTGTCTGGAATTGTTAGCGATGTTAAACCACTATTATAAAAGGCATTAGCTTCAATACGTGTTACACTGTCTGGAATTGTTAGCGATGTTAAACTATACACCCCAAAAAATGCCCACTCTCCAATGCTTGTTACACTTTCGTCTAATACTAATTTACCTACAAGATATTCATCACTTAAATTAATCCACTGAATCAAATCACTCGCAGTTGTTAATACTCCATTTTCATCTACATTTAATATTGAGGTATTAACTAATTGATTTTCATCTTTATAATAAGTGATTGTCTTATACTCTAAACTTGTTAACTCTTCCCAAGATATTAGTAAATTATCATCCTCATCATATAGTCCTGGAGCTAATTTATATGCAAGTTCACCATATTCGTTAAATATTATTGTTTTATTATTTAAATCTATTGATATATTTGTTATATTTCCATTTTCTATCGTGATTTTTCCACCTGTTGGCTTTTTTCCGTGTACTTCTATTTCTTTATTTTTATCATCTTTTTCTTTTTTGGATAAAGTATAATAATATACAGATTTAGCTAAACCTGATATTTGTAGAAGAATCATTAATGGATAAGTTAGCCGAAGTTCACTTACAACATTTACTTTTTCTTCTGT
>JAZTXB010000166.1:0-3602 GCA_045636225.1 Bacilli bacterium | reverse complement strand
TACATAATATTAGAATCTATTTTATAATTTGTAACTACTGACCCATCTTTATACGTAGTTTTTGATTCTTCTTCTAAATTATCAAATATAGTATATAAATTATTACTAAATATTTTTGATATATTATAATTTATGCTAGTTAAATAATACGAATCATTATCTATGATATAAAGAAAATCTTCAAAATAATATTTAAAATTATTATATGTAAAAATAGATTTATTATTATAATAAGTACCCTCTATTATATCTGTATTATATATTGTAGTGTACGTAGCTTTATAATTATAACCAGTCATATTATTATAAGCTTCTACACCATTTTCTTTTGTTGCAGGAAGTGGCGTACTGACACTATCACCTGCTCTAAGTAATACAAATACAAAGATAAAAAATATACCATATAACCCTAATTGTACTAAAGATTTCTTTTTTGGGTCTTTTAGTAATTCTTTTAATTCTTTAATATACTTCATATTAACCAACTATCTTTCCAACTATATTTTCTTTTAATCCATTTAAATAATCAGAAGCCTTCATTTTACCTTTACCTTCAGGTTGAATAATAGTCAAAACAATAACTCCATTATGCGTTTTTATACCAATACCTTCTTTATATAACTTAACAATTTCACCATCAAGTGCATTAGGAAAATATTCATCTACTATAATTGATTCCCAAACTTTAAATCTCTTTCCGTTTAACATAAAATATGCTCCTGGAAAACTATTTAAACCTCTTATTTGATTATATATTTCTCTAGTAGTTTTACTAAAATCTATCTTTTCATCTACTGGTTTTATTATAGGCGCAAAAGTTACTTTACTTTCTTCTTGAGGTATTCTTTCGTTTGTTCCATTTATAATACTAGGAAGAGTTTCAATTAATAACTCACTACCTAATTTACTTAATTTATCATGAAGAGTACTTGCAGTATCTAATTCAGTTATTTCTACTTCTTTTTGAGTTATTATATCTCCATCATCCATTCCTGGTGCCATATACATTATAGTTATTCCTGTCTTAGAATGACCTTCTATAATAGCTCTATGTATAGGTGCCCCACCTCTAAGTTTTGGAAGTAATGAAGCATGTACATTTATACAACCATATTTAGGATAATCTAAAAGTTCACGAGGAAGTATCTGTCCATACGCACATGTAACTATTAAATCTGGTTCTAATTCTATTACTTGCTGATATTGTTCTTTTAATTTATCTAATTGAATTACAAGTATATTATTTTCTTCTGCAAGAATCTTTACAGGAGGTTTAGCAACCTTACCACTTCTACCAACTTGCTTATCAGGCTGAGTTATTACTGCCTTTACTTTGTAATTCTTTATAAGCGCATCTAAAATTGGAACACTAAAGGTAGGAGTTCCCATAAATACTACTCTTGGTTCCCTTTTTATCTCAACATCTTCTATATTCATATAATCACCTACTTAATTATACTATATTTTTATAAATTATTAAATAGTTATTAAAAAACAAGTTATAATTTAATAACTTGTCTTACTTATTAATCTCTAATTTATTTGAAATAGACTTTCCATCTACTTTTTTATTCATAAGCTGATATATAAAAGAATTATATGTTTTACCCCTAACAGTTATTGTTTCATAATTATCGTAAGTGGTATTTTGATTATACTCTCTAATTTTTTCTATATCTGATGGTGTAAGTGTTATTTTATACACTGGGCCATCATCAGCGCCTATTCCATAACTATTTGGTCTATTTGTTATATATTTCTTTACAACATCATTATCTTTTTTGCAATCATTTCCATCACACCAATTAGTATTAGTTGTTCTTAAAAACGGATTTTTTGTATCTACTATTCTAAATTCAAGTTTTAATTCATTATCTTTTACCAATTGAGGAGTGGTTTTATATTTGCAAGCTTCTGAACGCATTACTGCATCATCATATCTTATCTCAACTGGTATTACACCACTTGTATTTTGAAAATCACTTATTATACCTACAACTTCTTGTGTATTATCTTTTTTGGAAGAAAACACCTTTCCTGTTAATTTTTCTAAATATACCTTATTTTTATCTTCTGCGATCCTATAATTATATTTAAATTCATATTCAATTTTATGTAAATATTCATAAACTTTCTTAGTTTTATATGAAGCACAATATTCATATGGTTCGTCACACGTTCCCCATACATAGTATGAATGAACACAACCACCATTAGTGTTAGGCATAGTACAGACCTTATCAATAATACAAGATACTTTTCTTGTTCCCGTGGCATATCTTGCACATGTTGATGTTGTAACTATTTTATAATCGCCTGTTTTAGTAGAAGTTTGATTGGATTTTACAGGCACCGAACTTTTAGAAAGTTCTTGTCCATTAAAATAAATATCCACCATTGGAGATGTTCCTAGCGAAGATGAAAATGTGTGTGTAGAATTATAGTTTGTTACATAACAGGTTCTTTCAATTGTTGCTGTTGCTATAACATTAGAAACCTGCACAGGATTAAGTTCTTTGTTATATACCTCCAATAAATTAGAAGATTTCTTTTTTATCAAAAAACTACCCGCAACACCGTAAAATGTATCTCTACCAAAATTGTTGTTTAATGAAAAAATTTCGCTTTTGCAAATAGCATAATCTCTTGATCCATCATTAATTTTAGAACCACATGAAAAATCCAGTTTTTCTCCTTCGCTTACAACCCCCAGGTCTTTTACATATAAACAACCATCTAACATTTCTCTCTCACATTCTACGACTTGACATGATGGGCTTGAAAAATTAAGTAATCCATTATATTCAGGATATTCACGATTAAGATTTATCAAACTAATTATTTTTTCATCTTGACTCAAACTCGAATTTTTTATTTCATTTAGTTTGTATGAACAAGTACTTTCATTTTTTACTGTTTGTATAGTTACGCTAGTACTAGTTATTTGAATATTTGGAATAACACAACGATTAGCAGGTTCATTATATCCACTTGGTACTTCTTTCTCATAAACGGAATATGTTCCTTCTTCTAATCCTGTTAATACAACTTTCCCTATTTTTCCTGTAGTTACAGTTTTAACAACGCTACCTGTACAATTTGCCCCTCTATGAATTTGGAAAGTAGTAGATGCAGATGTTATTAACTTTCCAGTGTCGCTATTTACTTTTTTTATTGTTAATTTATTTACCTCAGGTTTTGGTTCTTCTTTGTACATATCATCATATCTAAATACTCCTATACCCCTACCACATGTTTTACTAGCAAAGCACATCCTTCTTTTATACAAATATCTACCTTGGTAATCATAATCTGTTTCACCAGAATTTTTTGATGGATCTTTATACACTGTAAAATCAAGTGCAGCTTCTTGCAAATATATAGTATTATAAAACAAACCTCCATCAAGTTTTTTTCTATTACCTGCAAACACAAGTTTTGTATAAATATAACACCATGTACCTTCACCGCAATCATAACTAGTTAAATCAGTGCCAGTTGTATTAGCAAATTCAAATGCTGTCCCATAACGGCCTCCAATATTTACCATAGGTTCTACTACTATATAATCTCCAGAGTTAGCTTTAGATTCAAATGAAGAA
>JAZTXB010000165.1:0-10907 GCA_045636225.1 Bacilli bacterium | reverse complement strand
TTTAATTACTATTATTAATGAATTTTTTCATTATTCAACAGAAAAAATAGAAATACCTGAAAAGATAGTTGATGAATATTTTGAATTAAGTAGTAGGGAAGAGATAAAACAAAAATTAAAAAAAGAGAATTATAAATTCTCTTTTATTTTTTCTGTGTTTTTAAAATTTAGTTTAGCTATTTTATTTAATTTATCAATACCATATTCTTTTACTATTTTAATTCCTACTTCATCAACTAAGTTACTAGCTCCTTTAGGTAGTTCAATATTTAAACTTTTAGATAATTTATTAAATTCATTTATAAATATATATCTACTAATTAAAGAAGCGCATGCAACTGATAAATGTTTATCTTCACCCTTAGTAAAGAAAGTGATATTTCTAACTACATTAGAAGAATTTTTTAAATAATTAAAATATACATAAGGCTCTGCGAACTGGTCAACTATTATATATTCATAATCATTTATAGTACTAGATAATTTATATAATACTTTATTATGAAGTATTGCTTTTATTTTGTTCATATTTAAATCATTAGAATGATACTCATTATATTCTTCATTATTTAGAATCATAGATTCATATCTAATGTTTTTAATAAATTTAGGTACTATTTCTAAAATTTGATTATCAGTAAGTTTTTTTGAATCTTTAACTCCAATACTTTCTAAAAATTCTATATTATCTTTAGTAACATATGCAGCTGTAACAACAATAGGCCCAAAATAATCTCCAGTACCAACTTCATCAGAACCAATAGAAGAACTAAAATATATTCTAGGATTAGCATAACTTAATTTATCTAATGTATCTTTTTTCTTAGTATTATTTGAACTATTTTTAACATCTACTTTACCACTATTAATTTTTTCTGTACTTACCCAAAAATCACTAGCTAAATCTGCATCTTTACCTTGAAATACAACTTTACCTGATTCATATAGAGTAACAACAGTATCTCCGTCTTTTGCTTGCCATTTAGCATATTGAGGTGCTTTTTCTCTCATACACCAACTAAGTTCTTCAGTCATCATATCTGCAGTTTTTTCACTTACTTTAAATGAAATAACACTAGTAGAATTTTTCTTTTGCATTTATATCACCTATAAAAATTATAACACATTTTCTAAAAAAAAACTTTCTTTTTAAAATAATTTATAATATAATTAAAATGGAGATGATTATATGAACGTAGTAGATATAGTAATATTAATATTTTTAGCATTCGGGGCTTTAATAGGTTTTAAAAAAGGCTTTACAAATCAATTAGTATCTTTGTTAGGAATATTTTTAATAATAATTTTTTCATATATTTTAAAAAATCCTGTAAGTGTATTCTTTTATAATAATTTACCATTTTTAAATTTTGGCGGTATATTTAAAGATATATCGGTTATAAATATATTAGTATATGAAATAATAGCTTTCTTTGTAATATTTGTATTACTTACGCTAGTATTTAAAATACTACTTAGTATAACTAAAATTTTTGAAAAGATTTTAAAATGGACAATAATTCTTGGTATTCCTTCTAAAATATTAGGTGCGGTATTAGGAATAGTTCAAAATTTAATATATGTTTTTGTTATACTTTATATATTAAATTTACCTACAGTAGGCTTTACTATGGTGACAGAGTCTAAAGTTGCAAATACAATAATAACAAAGACACCAATATTAACTAATATATGTGATAAAACGCTTGTTGTGTTTGAAGAAATAGGTAAACTTGCAAAAGAATATGAGAATACAGATAATGTAAATGAATTTAATCAAAAAGCACTTAATCTTATGATAGAACATGATGTTATTACAAAAGAAAATGCACTTAAGTTAATAGAAAAAGAAAAAATAAAAAATGTAACTATAGAGTAGTGTACACTTTGTGTAAAGTTGAAAATTAGAATTGTTATAATATAAGGGTTTATAAAAAATAAAAAATAATATTTTCATAATATTTGTCAAAATGCTTTGAAAAAAGCATTTTAATGTGGTAAAATGTTATTGTGATAGACGGATAGAGTTTATAATATGGAGTGATTATAATGGAGACAATTTACAATTTTATTATATCAAATATCTATTTATATATATGTATTATAATTGGTTTAATTATTTTAACATCAATTCTATTAATTTTAGCTACTAATGATAAAAAAAGAAGAAAAATTAAAAACGATTTTGAAGTTGCTGAAAAGGTAGAGGAAGAATTAAATATTAAAGAAGAGTCTGTTGTAACAAATAAATTAGAGGAAATACTTCAGAAGATGCAAGAAGATATTGATACAAAACCAGAAGATGTAGTTAGAAAATTTGAAGAAGAACAAGAAGAAAAAGCTATTATTAGCTATCAAGAATTAGTAGATAATGTAAAAGCAGGTAAAATAGATATAATAGAGGAAGAACAATCTGATGTTAATTTTGTTGAAAGTTTAACATTTAATGTGAGCGAAGAATCATTAATTGAAGCTAGTGAGGAACCTGAGGTTACTCCTGAAATGGTTAAAGAAGCAATAGTTAGTATTTCAGAATCTTCTGTTAAAGAGGAACCAAAGAAATTTAAGAAAAGTGAAATTATTTCTCCTATATTTGGAATAATGGAAGAAAATTATGAGTATCCTAAAGTTAATAAAACAGATAATATGCTTGATATTATGAATACAAGAGATTATAATGAATTAACTGAAGAGATAAAACGACAAGAAGAGTTCTTAAATGCATTAAAAGAATTTAGAAAAAATTTATAAGCAAGTTAATATAACTTGTTTTTTTTATTGTAAAAAAATATTATTTATTATATAATTATAGTGTTGGGAGTAAGTTATGAATAAATTTGAGATTATAAATAATACAAAAGAAGAGATAAAAGAACTTAGAGAAATTAATAATTTTGTTGATTTTGCTTTAAAATATAAAGAAATAGACAAAGCTATATTTAATATAATTATAGTAGATGATGAAACAATTCATGAACTTAATAAAACATACAGAGGTAAAGATTGTGTTACTGATGTAATTAGCTTTGCTTTGGAAGATGATGAAACTTTTATAAAAACAGAATATAGGATACTTGGGGATATATATATATGTTTAAATAAAGCGAAATCCCAAGCTCAAGAATATGGTCATTCTTTTTTGAGGGAGTTTGCTTTTTTAACGATTCATGGAATTCTTCATTTACTTGGTTATGATCATATGGAAAAAGAAGATGAAGAAGTAATGTTTAAATTACAGGAGATGATTTTAAGTGAGTACGGAATTAAAAAAGATAATTGAAGAAGATTTAAAGAAAAGAAATATTACTCCTAAGAGTGTTTTAATGACAATTCAAAATTCAATAAATGGTATAGGTTTTTATGCTAAAGATGGTAAAAGTATAATTTTATATTTATTTGGTTTAGCATTTGAGATTATAATGGGAATTGTCTATAGAATAAATGGTCTTGAATGGATTTTAATTATTTGTATAATGGGTATTTTACTTGCGGTTGAACTTTTAAATACAGCAATAGAAGCAGTTTGTGATGCAATTACTAAGCGTTACAACCCATTAATAAAAATAGCAAAAGATTGTGGCAGTGCGGCTACTTTTGTAATATTTACGGTGGCAATAATATTAAATTTAATAATATTTGTACCAAAAATATTAGCTTTATTCTAATAATGTTTTTTTGAAAGTGGTGATTTTATGAAAAGTGGTTTTGTTGGTGTGATTGGCAGACCAAATGTAGGTAAAAGTACATTAATTAATAGTATTATAGGTAGGAAGGTAGCAATTACTTCATCTAAACCTCAAACAACTAGAAATATAATACAAGGAATATATAATGAAGATAAAGTTCAAATAGTGTTTGTCGATACACCTGGTATTCATAAACCTGTTAATAAGCTTGGTAAGACTTTAAATAAACAGGCTTATTATAGTATTGATGATACTGATATTATTCTTTTTTTAGTTGATGCTTTTGAAGGTTTAGGAAAGGGTGATATTTATATTTTAGATAAATTAAAAAATGTAAATAAACCTGTAATATTAATAATTAATAAAATAGATAAAATTAGTCATGAAGAAATTCTTAAAAGAATCGATGATTATAGAGAATTATATGATTTTGATGAAATTATACCTATTTCAGCACTTACAAAAAATAATATAGATGATTTAATTAATACATTAAAAAAATATTTACCAGATAATATAAAATATTATGGTGATGGAAGTGTTACTAATAAATCTATTGAATTTTTAATGGCTGAAATAGTAAGAGAGAAAGTTTTTAATTATACTGATGAAGAAGTTCCACATTCTATTACTTGTGTAACTGATAGTGTTGGAGTAGGTAAAAATAGTTATAACATACGTATATCTGTTATTGTAGATAGAGAATCACTTAAAAAGATCGTTATTGGGAAACAAGGCGAAATGATAAAGAAAATAGGTATAGAAGCTCGTAAAGAATTAGAAACATTACTTAATAAGACAGTTTACTTAGAGTTGTTTGTAAAAACTGTAAAAAAATGGAGAGAAAAAGAAAAATACCTAAATGAATTCGGTTTTAATGATTTTGAAAATTAATGAATAAAATAAAAAAAAGTGTTCAATATTAAATAGGTGATTATATGAAAGAGTTGTTATGGGACTTATTTAAAACTACTGGTAAAATTGAATATTATATAAAATATAGAGAAGAGTTGAAGAAAGATGGAAAGACAAATACAGATAGGAAAAATATATAAGCATTTTAAGGGACATATTGTAAAAGTTATTTCTTTAGCTGAACATACTGAAACCAGTGAACAATTAGTTATATATCAGCACACAGGAACAAATAAAATATGGGCAAGACCATATGATATGTTTAATTCTTTGGTAGATAAAGAAAAATATCCTGAAATTGAACAAAAATATCGTTTTGAAGAAGTTGATTAATTATGGTTATAAATGTAGAAGGCATAATAATAAATACTAAAAATTATGGTGATACTAGTAAAATAGTAGATATTTTTACTAAAGAATATGGCGTTATTGGAGTAATTGCTAAAGGCTGTAAGAGTTTAAAGAGTAATTTAAGAAGTGTGACTGAAAAACTTACATATGCTAATTTTACTATATATTATAAAAAAGATAAATTATCAATACTTAGTGAGGCTAGTATAATTAATAATTTTTCTAATATAAAAAGATATACAGATATAGAAAAGATAAGTTATGCTAGCTATATACTTGATTTAACTAATCAAGTATATAAACAATGTGAAGATAATAATTTGTATGATTTACTTATAAGTGCTCTAGTAAAGATAAACGATAATTTTAATCCTTTAGTACTTACAAATATAATTGAACTTAAGTATTTAAACTATTTGGGTGTTATGCCTAATTTAGATGGGTGTAGTATTTGCGGAGCTAAGAATGTAATTACTTTATCTAGTGATAAAGGCGGATATTTATGTAGTAAATGTAGAACTAATGAACCTTTAGTAAGTGATAAAGCAATTAAACTTGTAAGAATGTATACATTAGTTGATATTAATAAAATATCAAAGTTAGATTTAAATAAAGATATAATAAATGAAGTAAATAATTTTATAGATTTATATTATGATAGATATACTGGTTTATATTTAAAGAGTAAAACATTTTTAAAAAAAATAAAGATTAATTAGTTAATCTTTTTTATTTACTTTAAAATTATTATGTGTTAGAATAACTGAATAGAAAGAGGTATTTTATGTTTAATAAAGCAATTAATTATGAGTTGGATGATAAGGTAGATAAATTTATAGAGTGGTATGAAAAAAACATGGTTACTTGTAATTATACTAATATTGGTGAATTTGATATGCCAAGAAAACTTAGAAATTTTATAGAAAAAATGGCTGTTTGGTATGAACTTAGATTTCCTGAATATGAAGTAAATAGGTTGATGCCGGGGTCTAATCAAGAGTTAAAAAATGTTTCTGAAGAGATGTTTTATAGTAACAATTATATGAAAGAAATTTTATTTGATAGTAATAATAAAAAAAATATAAATTGGTCTGATTTTTATAATTATAAATCTTTTATTAATTCACTTCCATCTGATGAAAGTTGCTTTTTAGAAGACCCACCTTATAATAGCCTTATATATTTTAATATAAGAAATAGGGAAGTTCATATTCATCTTGATCCTGACGGAAAAATAAATGAAGCTGATGGAATAGGAATTGCAACTAATTTTAAATTAAAAGATGAAGAATTAGAAGGAAGACATATTCAACAATTAATATTTTTATTAGAAAAATTAGTTAAATTGCCAAGAAATAAAAAACTAGATTCAGCTATAAAAAGATATGAAAGAGAAAAACTTTTTAAAAAGAAATTATTAAATTGTGTTATGTATAGAATAATAGAACGTGGTGGAAATAGAATTGGTCCTAGACGTGGATTACTATTTGCTAAAGAGTTTGGTACTAATATTGATATACCTATGATATATGGAGTTGATATGTCTGATCCTGGTTTAGATGAATTCATTGGAGAATATCTAAAAGCTGGTGGAAAAAAAGATTTGGTTTGTCTAATTGGGTATGGTTCTAGAAATAAAAAAAATCAAATTTTATCAACAATAACAATTGAAAAAATACTTATGAATTCTTGGGAATACTACTTAGTAGGAACTGATCCACGAAGTGATGAAAAATGTGAATTGTTAAGAAATCTCTTACACTTCGATAGTGATGAAAAAAGTGATATTAAACAAAAAGTAAAAAAAATATAAAAAGGTTATTTGTTTTTGTATTTTTATAAAAAAATGTTTTATTATTTACAAAAAATATAAATCGTGTTACAATATTATTGTATTCATAGAAGTGAGTGTGATAGTATGGAAAATACAAAAGTTTATGACTCAAAAGAATTTCAAAACGAATATGTTTCAGATGTTGTTAGGGAAGTAGCGCTTATATTAGAAGAGCGAGGCTATAATCCAGTCAATCAAATAGTTGGTTATTTGATGAGTGGAGATCCTGGTTATATTTCTAGTCATAAAGAAGCTAGAAGTAAAATTTCTGAGTTTGAAAGAACTAAGATATTAGAACTATTAGTAGAAGAATTTATTAATAATAAATGAGATATTTAGGATTAGATCTTGGAACACGTACCCTGGGCTTATCTTTAAGTGATACTACTTTTACTATCGCAAGTACCTTAAAAACAATTAGGTTTGATGAGGCTGATTATGAGTTTTTATTAAATGAATTGGCTAGTATTATAAAAGAATATAATATTATTAAACTTATTTTAGGGTATCCTAAGAATATGAATAATACTATTGGAGAAAGATGTCAAACTACATTAGAGTTTCAAAAAAAATTAATAGAACGTTTTGATATACCTGTTATATTACAAGATGAAAGATTAACTACTGTTGAAGCTACTAATTACATGCTTGCTGCAGATGTCTCTAGAAAAAAAAGAAAGAAGAAAGTAGATGCTCTTGCAGCCAATATTATTCTTCAAACATATTTAGATAAAGAAAGAGGAGGAAAAATATGAAAGATGAAACAATGACTTTTAAAGTAATAAATGATGAAGGAAAAGAAGTAGAGTGTGAAGTGTTATTTACATTTGAATCAGATGAAACAAAGAAAAACTATATAGTATATACTGATAATACATTAGATGAAGAAGGAAATACTAAAGTATATGCTTCTACATATAATCCAGACCAAGATGAAACAAAATTACTTCCTATTGAAACAGATAAAGAATGGAAAATTATTGAAACTATTTTAGAAGAATTACAAAACGAAACTGCAAATCAAGGTCAAAATTAAGAGTAATTTTACTCTTTTCTTTTATGAAAAAAAAGTTAGTTTTAATATTTGGTATTATAATTTTAGTAATAATTTCAAGTGTTTTACTATTTTATAATATAAATTTAAAAGCAGTTAGTAGTGATAATACTGAAGTAGATTTTGTTATAGAAGAGGGAAGTACATATTATAGTGTAATTGAAAAATTATATAATGAGAATTTAATAAAAAATGAATTATGTTTTAAAATATATATTAAATTAAACAATAAAAATAGACTTGAGGCAGGTACTTATAAACTTAGAAAAAATATGAGTGTTAAAGAAATTGTAAACGTACTTGATCGAGGAAACAATTATAATCCTAATGTAATTAATATTACATTTAATGAAGGAAAAAATATGAGGTGGATTGCTAGTACTATCGCTAGTAATACTAATAATACAGAAGAAGCTATATATAATTTATTAAATGATAAAACATATTTAAATGAATTAATAAATGAATATTGGTTTATTGATGAAAGTATTTTAAATCAAAATTTATATTATTCTTTAGAAGGATATTTATTTCCTAATACTTATGAATATATGGATAAAGATGTTACTGTTAAAGAAATATTTAAAAGTATGTTAGATGAAATGAATGAAGAACTAAGTGTATATAAAGATGATATAATAAATAGTAATTATTCTGTTCATGAACTTTTAACGCTTGCGTCTATAGTAGAACTAGAAGGTAAAGCTAATAGTGATAGAGCTGGAATTGCTGGTGTATTTTATAATAGATTAAATAGTGGATGGAGTTTAGGTAGCGATGTTACTACTTATTATGCATCTAAAGTTGATATGAGTGAAAGAGATTTATATATAGAAGAAATAAATGATAGAAATAATTATAATACTAGAAGTGATTATTTAGCAGGCAAACTTCCTATAGGTCCTATATGTAATCCTAGTATAGATAGTATAAAGGCAGTTCTTTATCCAACTAATAATGAATATTATTATTTTGTTGCAGATAAAAATGGTAAAACATATTTCACATATACATATAATGAACACATCGCAAAACGTGATGAATTGATAAGGGCGGGTTTATGGTACACATACAATTAGAAAAATTAGAAAAATATGCAGAAGAAAATAATGTACCTATAATGCAAAAAGATGGTATAGAGTTTTTAACTAATTATATCAAGGAAAATAATATAAAAAGAATATTAGAGATAGGAAGTGCTATAGGATATTCTGCTATTAAAATGGCATTAGCACGTAACGATATAGAGATTACTACTATTGAAAGAGATAAAGAAAGATATGAATTAGCAGTAAAAAATATAGAAGATTTTAATTTAAATGATAGAATAAATATAATATTAGGTGATGCACTTGAAACTGATATTGAGGGTGAGTATGATTTAATATTTATAGATGCTGCTAAAAGCCAGTATATTAAATTTTTTGAAAAATATGAATTAAATCTAAAAATAGGTGGAGTTATTGTTACTGATAATTTATCTTTTCATGGACTTGTAGAAGATGAATCTAAAACTACAAACAGAAATACTAAACAATTAGTTAGAAAAATTAGAAATTATATTGAATATCTAAAGAATAATGATAGGTATAATACAATATTTTATAGACTTGGAGATGGAGTAGCAGTATCACAAAAGAGATAATCAATTGATTATCTCTTTCTTATTCTACAGTAACTGTTTTTGCTATTTGTAATATATCTAACGATTACACAGCCGTAACAATACCTGCCGAATTTTCGATAATTGGTAACATCGTCTCCCATAATTTAATGTGGTCTGGCGCTTTTAATAAACGTATCCCACCATATACTTTGTATTATTATGTATAAATTTTTTATGTATAAATTTTAAAAGGTTTACAAGCTTCATTACATATTTAAAATATATCTTGCTTTTTAGATTGTTTAATAATATAATATTATTATAAAGATAGGATGATATAATGAAAAAAGGTTTTACATTAATAGAGCTACTCGCAGTAATAGTAATACTAGCAATTATAGCTGCAATTTCAGTTCCAATAGTATTAAATATAATAGATGATGCAAAGAAAAGCTCTTTAAAAGCAACATTAAATAATATAGAAAAAGCAGTAAATTTCTATTATCATAAATCTCCTTTAACAGAAAATAAAATATTTGAATGTAAGGATAATAAATGTGAAGATGATTTAGGAAATAAATTAGAATTAGAAGGTAAAATACCAACAAGTGGAAGTATAAATATAACTAAATCAGGACATATAACATATGAAGGAATTGTACTTGATAGATATTTATGTGATAAATATGATGGAGAATTTATATGTAATAAAACAGATAAAAATATTGTTAATACAAAAGAAGACTCAATAGTAATAAATAATTCAAAAGATTCATTAAGTAATTATAAAATATATGGTAATAGTATTCAAGATGGAACACCTACACTCGAAAATCCTATAGAAATAGAAAGTGTTGGAGATAGAACGGTAAATTTATTTGACACAGGTACAGAAGATGATTGGAGAGTTGCTAACAATGGATACATAATACCTGATACATGGTATTTTAGTGTTGAAGGAGGTAGCATAAAAGGTCAATCTAAGGTTGACTCAATGGCTGGAGCTATGAGTAACAAAAAGATAAAAAACAATAATCTTTCATACACAATAAGTGCCAATCTAATTGGTGGCGATAAAATTAGGTTTTTGGTTAGATATTTTGACAAAGAGGGAAACAATATAAGTGAAAATTATACATCATATAACACATGGTATAAAGCGATAAATCATGTTTTGGTTGTGAATAGTACGTTTATTAAACTAAACATACCAAGTGAAGTAGACAGTTTTTCAGTCGGTGTCGTTTTCTATAAAGATAATACTTCAACAGACATAATAACATACTCAAATATACAAGTAATTGAAGGAGATACTGTACTTGAATATGAACCATATGGTAAATATAAAATACAAGTTAAAGTAAATGGTAAGAATTTAGTTAATGAACAAACATTTGTTAAAAATGGATTTGTTTTACAATCTGATGGAAGTTATTACGTAAAAAACAGTGGCACACCTTA
>JAZTXB010000164.1:0-4707 GCA_045636225.1 Bacilli bacterium | reverse complement strand
TATTTTTTTAAATATATTTATTCAATGGTTTTATATAAATTTAAAAAAATCGATAAAACAAAATTCAAAGAAACTATATTTATATTTTTAAATGATATAGATAATATAAATGACTTGTTAATTGAATTTTGGGATAAGAATAATAAAAAAATAAAATCATTTTATAATAAAAGAGATCATAAAAATGATGTAATAATATCTGCTAGTCCAAGTTTTTTATTGGAACCTATATTAAAAAAATACAATGTGCACGATATAATTGCGACTAATATGAATTCTAAAACTGGAAAAATAAAAGGTAAAAATTGTAAAGGCCAAGAAAAAGTTAAGAGTTTTTATAAAAAGTACCCTAAAGCAATAATTAAAGAAATGTATTCGGATTCATTAAGTGATTTACCGTTATTAGAACTTTCCGAAAAAGGATATATAGTTAAAGGAACAAATATAAAAAAATATAAAAAGTTAAGGTGAAAAGTATGAAAAAATATTTAAAGTTATTAAGAATAAAACATTATTTAAAAAATGCAATTATTTTGTTACCACTTTTATTTAGTGGGGAAGTATTTAATTTGAAAAAACTCTTGTCAGGAATAATAGGTGTTTTTGTTTTTAGTTTAATATCTTCTATAGTATATATAATAAATGATATAAAAGATATTGAAAATGATAAGAAACATCCTATTAAAAAAAATCGTCCACTTGCATCTGGTGTTATTTCAATACAAACCGCAATTATAATATCAATTATTTTACTTATTTTTTCTATCGGAATCTCAATTATACATTTATTATATTTTAAAGTATCATATGCATGTTTAGTTTTTTTAATTATATATATTGTTATTAATATTTTATATAGTTTTGGATTGAAAAATATTCCTATATTGGATATTTTATTACTTTCTTCAGGATTTTTAATTAGAGTTTTATATGGCGGTAGCATAACAAATATTGATATTTCCAACTGGTTATTTTTAACAGTGTTATCAGGTACTCTTTATATGTCATTAGGAAAAAGAAGAAATGAATTAATTAAAAATAGTAATAAATCAAGAAGTGTTTTATCAAAATATAATAAAGAGTTTTTAGATAAAAATATGTATTTGTGTTTATCGATGACAATTATATTTTATTGCTTATGGGTTGTAAAGGATAATTTATTTATTAATTCAACACCGCTTATTTATAGTGTAATATTAATAATTTTTATAATGATGAGGTATGGTCTTATAATAGAAAACGATTCGCACGGTGATCCTGTTGATGTATTAACTTCTGATAAAGCTTTAATGGTTGGGGTACTAATGTATATCATTTATGTGGGTGTTGTTTTATATGTTTAAAAAAATATTGTAATATTGAAATATTTGTTATATAATTAAATTGTAATAATAGTAGAGGAGTAGTAATATGAAAAAGTTTTTAAGTTTTTTAGTTATATGTTTAATGGTTATTACATTATGTGGTTGTGGAAAAAAAGAAGAACAAAAAAAAGAAAATAAAAAAGAGGAAGTAGTAGAAAAGGAAAAAGAAGTACAAATAATTGATGTTAATAGTGATACAAGACCTTATGCAGTTATGATAAACTGTCATAATGGAGCACTACCCCAAGCAGGACTTCAAAATGCATATATTGTATATGAGATAATGGTTGAAGGTGGAATTACTAGAATGATGGCACTATTCAAAGATGTTGATGTGAATAAAATAGGTTCTATTAGAAGTGCCAGAACACAGTTTTTAGATTATGTATATGAACACGATGCTATATATGTTCACGCAGGTGGAGCAACTGATGCAATGAATAGGATTGCAAATGAAGGAATTAATGATGTAAATGTAGATGGACAATACGGTATGAGAGATACATCACTTGATAGAAGCTGGGAACACCTTTTATTTACTTCAACTAATTTAATAAAAAAAGGTGCTGAAGCAGAAGGTGCTAGATTAAATACTGATAAAGATAATTTATTAACTTATCAAGCAGAACCAATCGATTTTAGTGAATATACAGATGTAAGAGACGCAAATAAAGTAAGTATAAGATATTCTGATTATCGAACAACTAATTATACATACAATTCAGAAAAAAAGGTATATTTAAGGTATATGAATGATGGTATTAATGATGATTTAGTAACAAAAAAACAATATGAGGTTAAGAATATAATTGTATATGGAGTTAATTATTCGAATTATACTTATAACAATTATAGTTTATATCAAAAAATAGATAATGTTGGTAGTGGTGAAGGTTATTATATAACAGAAGGTAAAACTATTAAGATTATTTGGGAAAAGAATTCTAAGAACGAAAAAACAATATATAAAGTAAAAGAAACAGGTAAAGAACTTGTAGTAAATGATGGAAATACTTATATTCAAATATATCCAAATAGAGAAAATATGAGTATTGAATAAGAGATAATATTTAATTTAAATGTTCTATAATTTAAAATATAGAATATTTTTTTGTTAAGTATTTGTATAAATGTGTTGATATTTGTTAAAAAAATTTGTTATAATTAAATTGATAGGAGGGTCTAATGGAAAAAAAATTGTTTTTAAGACTTATCAAAGAAATAAAAACTGGGGATTTAATTTTTAAAATGGAAGAGATAACGAGATGTAATTCTCATAATCTTATTGAAGAACTTTTTAAATTAAGAGATAATGAGATAGAGGATTTTATTAGCATTAAGGATGTTAAACTGAAGATAGCTAAACTATATTTATATATAAAGCATAGTGAATTATCAGTGGATATTATTGATGAAATAGAAAAAAATATACAAAAAGGTAATATTAATATTTATCATACTTTAAAAACTATAGAACATTTTAATTTGATTGGTAGAAAAGATACAATAAAATTTGTTAAAGCAATTGCTAATTCATCTTCTGAGTATCAAGCTAGATGTGCTAGTGAAGTTGCAATAGATCAAACTTTTTCTAATAGAGATGATGCTATAAGATTTGTAGAATTGATTGCTAATACTTCAAAAATTCATCAAGCAGAATATGCTAAGGAAGTAGCTTTAAATACTAATGTTTTAAAGAATAAATGTGCAATTAATTTATTAAAATTAATTGCTGAAACTTCTTTTGAATATCAAGCAAAATATGCAACTTTTGTTGCAATAGATTTAAATGTCTTAAATAATAAAAACTGTTATGAAATAGTAAAAGTTATATCGAATTCACAAAAAGACTATCAGGCAAAATATGCGACATTTGTGGCTCTTAACGAGTTTCTAATTGAAAAGGATAATATATTAGAAATAATTAACAATGTGTCTTTGGCTAAAAGTAGTGAAGAAGCAAAAAAAATGGCTTGTTTTATAGAAGAGTCATTTAGACCAAAGACAACAAAAAAACAAGAAAAAATAGAAGTAAAAGAAAATCTAGTTATTGAAGAACAAAAAATAGTGGATTTCATAAATTCAGTTAATATTACAGATTTTACTAAAATTATAAATGATTTAGAAAGTGATACCATTACACTTGATACCAAAGTAAAAGTTTTGACAAAAAACAAATTTAATATCAAGTAAATATAATTTTATTTTAAAAGATAAGTTTCCTTATCTTTTTTTGTTTACACTAAAAATGTAAACCGTATTATAAATGCTATTCATACTATTGACAAGGCTACTTCTAAATTTGCTATAATTGTATTATAAGAAAGATAAATTTTATGGAGATGATTAAATGAGTAAAATAGAAGGCTTAGAATTAAGTTCAAAAATAGAAGAAGAAATTAAACAAGGAAACAAAGGTTGTATTATTAGACCATCAGTTGCTGTGATACAAATAGGAGATAATGGAATATCTAATTTACATACTAAATTAAAAGAAGAGGCTTGTAGTAGAGCAGGTATATATTATAGGTATTTTAAGTATGAAGAAGATACTCCTGAACTTACTATAGTAAATAAAATAAAAGAATTAAATAACGATGATTATGTAAATGGTATCGTTATAGAACTTCCTATCCCCGATAAGTATAATGAAAAAAGATTACTTAACACAATAGTAAATACAAAAGATATAGATGGTCTTACTGATATAAATATTGGTAGATTAATTAGTGGTAGAAAAACTTTTATTCCTTGTACGGTTTCCGCAATAATGACTATTATAAAAGAAAATAATATAGAGTTAGAAGGAAAAGAGATTGTAATAGTAGGTAAAGGTAAACTAGTAGGTAGACCTATGATTTATCAACTATTAAATGAAGGTGCTACTGTAACAGTTTGTCATTCAAAAACAGTAGATTTAAAGAAGCATACAATAGGTGCAGATATAATAATAAGTGCAACTGGCGAAAAAGAGTTAATTACTGATGATATGGTAAAGGATGGAGTAGTAATAATAGATGCAGGATATACTATAGAAGATGGAAAAGTATATGGTGATGTAGATCCTAAGGTAGAAAAGAAAGCATCAATAATGACACCACCAACTGGTTGTATAGGACCTTTATCAATAGCAATGTTCTTAAAGAATATAATGCAAAGTTATAATAATAAAAAATAACATTCAATACGAATGTTATTTTTTCTATTTGTCAAAAATAATAGGTTTTTGTTTAAATTCTTTTTCTATAAAATCATTTTTATTTTTTATTTTATCATTTAAAGATATTATTTTATTTATAACTAAATCTTTATTTAAATATTTATTATCATAATTAGTTAATAA
>JAZTXB010000163.1:0-9549 GCA_045636225.1 Bacilli bacterium | reverse complement strand
ATTTCATCTAAATAACAACTTTCTATTAAAAATTGATTATACCATGAAACTTCAACATGACCAAAATTCCAATCACTAGAGTGATTATTAATGCTAACTGGTGAAGCAGATGAAAGAATCACTTCATCAACACCTA
Source organism: Bacilli bacterium (assembly GCA_045636225.1). Taxonomy (GTDB): domain Bacteria; phylum Bacillota_I; class Bacilli_A; order RF39; family UBA660; genus UMGS1613. The sequence continues at coordinate 9,413 of JAZTXB010000163.1, read as the reverse complement.
ATATTTCTTTTGTTTCTACAATTTTTTTGACTAACTTTTCGCCATATTCTTCCATTTTATCTAAACAAAATGAGAAATCATAAGTTGTTCTTGGCTCTGCAATAATTAATAATAAACTTTTTTTTGCCATAAAATCACATCCCATTGTAATTATTTAAATTTTATACAGTTTTAGTCGGATTAGAATTTGAAAACTCTGCAATTTTATTATTATAATAATCGACCAAATCATAAAACTTTTTAGAATTTTTAATATTAAAAAATTCTATACGCATATTAGTACCATTTGTATTAAATACTTTTAAACGATAGTAATTTTGAAAGCAGAAAATCCGTCTTTCTATATCACTAACACCAATAGTTTCACTTTCTATGTAATTATTTAAAAAATAATCTAGTATATATTTTGCTAATTCATCATCATATTCATGTAGTTCTTTTAAATCAATTTCTTTTAATATTTCAGAATCATTTGTTTTTGATAATAATTCTATTACTAATTTATAAACTCCATCTCTTTCCTGAAATAGAAAATAACAGCTATATTTATCTTTGCTATTCATAATTTCATTAATAACAGATATTATGAAATCTCCTTTTTCTTTTATAATTTTTTCTTTATTAACCGACATTTTTACACACCTCAATCTATGTAATATGTAATTATTATATCATAACAATATTATATTTTTTCATTTGATTAGCTTTTTAGACTTTCCATTATCCTTTATAATATCATCTATATGATAAAACCAAGATGCAGTTGATAATGAAGCGTTTGATGATAATAAGTTTTTACTTATTTCATCATTACATATTACAATTATTGTTTTTTCATTATCCCATAAGATTTCTCTTTTATTAACTAGATCATAATATAATGAACTATCGTTTAATTCTATAGTATTTCTATTTTCTATATATAATAAACCTTTATTATTAGTTAATTTCTTATTTAATTCGTCATGAGTCATTCTAAGACTTTCAACTACATAAATTTCTTCCATTAGAGAAATATGTGAAGCAAAATAGTTTCTTATTTGTTCATCATTAGATACGACAAACAAATAAGCATAAACATTATATTTAATGGCAAATTTAATTTTTTTTAAATATTCATCTAATATATTTTCCATTATAAATTTCCTTTCCAATAACGTTATTAATGTTTTAATAACAAGTGATATTAACTTTTAAGTACACGCAAAAAAATATAAGAGAAAAAGACTTTCTATGATTTGTTAATGAATATCTTAACTGTTCTAAAAACATTTTTATCACCCTTTTTAAATTGTGTAATTTAATAACAAAAACATAAACCAAATAAAATACTTATAATTTTCTATTAAATAATATTATTTTTTTACTTTATATAAGCAATCTTTTTTTAAATCGTTTAAAATTTGTTCTTTTAGAAATTCTATGTCAAGTATTGTTTCTATACTAGGTATTGTTTCTAAATTAGAAATTACTGAAGCAACTTCATTAAAAGTTTCTTCTTCAGTTAAATCTAGTGTCCCTAAACTATATTCTCTATTTTTATTATAATACTTTGTATAATAAGTATTACCATCTGATTCGTGTTTAGCACTATAATAACGATACTTGTTTTGATTTGGTAGATATGTAATTACTCTTTCTTGAGTTATGTTTTCTTTATTTGTAACCTCATCAAAAATTGGTTTAATTCTTTCATCTATTTGGATTTTATCATCAGTAAATAAAATATTATAAATACGATTTTCAATAATTATAACATAATATATTCCTTTATTTACTTTTTGCTTATCAGAATTCCATAATACACAATTACAAAGCAAATCTAATATTTTATATTCTTCTCCATAATTCTTTTTATCTACAAAATCTCCTATACAAACATAATCAGGAATTTCAATTTTAGTAATATTATTTTGACTAGATACAATTATCTCTACTGCTTTTTCTTCGTGAACTTTAATTCCAGTATTAATGTCATCATTATCAGATTTATAACTTTGAATTTGATGTTTTTTCCTTTTAAGTTTTTCAATTAATTCTTTAAGCATTTGTACCATCTCCTAAAATAATAATTATCTCCTCATAGCAAAATCACATTTTGATACTAGTTCTTCATATACTTGTTTTTCATCATATTGTATTGATGTTAAATATGCATCTAATTCTTTTTTAAAATTTTCATCACTTGAGTGTTCTGCAATCCCACGAACTAATGGAATACTTACACATAAATCAGTTCTTTTCTTACCACCTAGTTTGAAATCTTCTATTGAGGTATTTCTAACATCATCATAATAACTACCATTTACTTTTATATAATCTTCTTTTGTAGCTTTAGAGATATTAGTAGGACTATATATCTTATAATATAAATCTTTTTCAAATCTCATCAATAATGATGGATCATAAACATAATTACCAATTTCAATCCATCCATGTCCTGCATTTTCTTTTCCAAATCTTAATTCCAAATCTTTATTATCTGCTCTAACTAATAACGCATCATCAAAACAAAAGAACATAAAAAGACTTCTATCATAACATTTTCCAGGTCCAACTATTGGTTTTAAGTATTTAATATGCATATATATTGGAATACAATTAAAATATGTATGACTCATTTTTTCGTAAAATTCATCATCAAAAGGAACAATTTTACCTTCTGCTAAACCTTTATTAAATAATAATTGCATTTTAGAAAAATATAATCCTTTTTTTAAATTATCAAACATTTTAATTCCCCCTATTTATCTTTTTAATAATCTTCTAACAAGACTTAATTGTTTATCTCTATCAATTATATAATCATCATTTGGATTAATTATTTCATCCAAATATGGTATTTCTCCAATATAATTACTTTTATCTACTAACATATTTGCATACATTCTTGCATTTTCTAAAGTTGAAATTTTATCAGACAATTTATGATATTGTCTTTTAGTTAAGTTTTGTATTTCTTTTGCATATATCAAATAATAAAACGATATCAGCATTGATATTCTATCTAAATTAGATGACAATGGTAATTGTTCATCCCTATAATCAATAAAAAATCTTTTCATTAAAATTGATATGAAAGGTGCAATATGCTCTTTATAACTACATCCATCTAAATCACAAAATGCTATATTTTCATTTTTATCAATTAAAATATTTTCAAAACTTAAATCTTGACAAATAATTCCATTTTGATGAATATTTTTCAAAATTTTACTTGCTCTAGAAACATATTCAAATAATTGCTTACAATCTACATATCTAACCATAAATCTATCAGATAGTGGCATAGAATCTTGAAAATAATCCATTGAATATCCTTCTAATTTTCCATCTTTAATAATTAATTCTTTTGGTAATAATACATTAGGAATTGTAAGCCCATCCATATCAATTAGTTTTTTATATAAAAGTTCTTTTTCGTCTTCGTAAAGTCCATCCAATATTTTAAAACAAATATCACCACTTATATATATCGTAGCTTTAGTTCCTTGTTGTTGAAGTTTTTGTAAAGATGAAAAGTTAATATCATTAAACTTTATCTTTTCCATTTACATTACTTCCTTCTTCCTAATCTTTTCATATCTTGAGATATTTCTTCTACTACACCATCATAATTAATTGTTTTTTTATAATGTTCTATTTCTCTTTGTAATAATTCTATACCTAGTAGTGAGTACATTTCGTTAGGTCTTCCAAATGTTTTTTCAATCATAGGTAATACCAATGGAGCAATATATTTATCTCTTTCTACATCCTCTGGATGAAAATCTTCATCTTCATTTATAAATTTTATAATAGATTCTTTATTATTAACTTTTCTTACTTTAGGATGTTCCATTAACCAATACAATTTTTTATCATATACAAATCCAGCAGATGTATCATAAATAAGATGTTTTCCATCTTTAGTAATTCTTTCTACAATACAATGTTCTGCATATAATGGAGAATCACTAATAAATTTTGGATTTAATTTTAAACTATCTATATCAGCATAAAGTAACTGAACATCATCTTCGTCATTTAAAAATGCCCTAGACATTAACAAAGCTCTATCATAACAATGACCATTTGTCATACCATCTGATAATAAAATAACTGATGCTGGAATACCTCTATAATATACTTTTCTTAATTTCTCTATTAATTGGTCATCATATGGTGTTATCAATCCATTTTTTAAACCCCATATTAATAATACTTTTTGCTTATATGAATGTAAATCCCATTTCAGTTTTTGTATTCTTGTAGCCATTCAAAACACCCCTTTTCGAATTGTGTTATATAATAGCATAAAATACTAAAAAAAGCAAATTTAATCCATAAAAAAAGATGATTAATCATTAACCATCTTTTTTTATTTGTTATTTATTTTCAGGTTTTCTTGTTTTTTTTAAGACATTCGGTCTATCTTCTTCTCTTACAAATTGCATTAGTGCTGGATCTAAGCTATCTGAAGTTTCAGAAAAACCATTTGTTTTTTGATACATTTCACTAAATTCTTCATATGAAAAATTAAATTCTGTTTCAGTTTCTTTAATTTTTTTATAATTATTAAGATAATACAATATTGAAGATATTGAGTCTGTTACCAAATAATTTCTTTTATCTTTTAATCCAGAAAATTTTTCACTATAAACTTTATCCATAAATTCTAATAATTTATCAAAATATCCATTAGAATTATAAACTACAATAGGTTTATCAAATTCATGACATCTTTTACTTTCAATAGCAGTAAATAATTCATATATTGTACCAATTCCACCTGGTAAAAATACAAGAGCATCACTTGAAGATATAACACTATCTGTTCTTTCACTAACTGATTTAGTAGTTATTTCAGTATTACATTTTAATTCTTTAAAATCATCTTTATATGCTTCAGGACAAATACCTGTTATACTACCATTTGTTTTAAGTGTAGTATTATATGCTAATCCCATAAGTCCTGAATTACAAGCACCAAATACTAAATCATTTTCTTTCATTAATTCTTCTAATAAAACTTTGCAATCTTCAAAATATTCTTTTGGTATATTATTACTAGAAGAGCAACCTATAAATAATCTCATAATGATTCCCTCCCAAATTATTTTTTTCTTTTTAAACAATAAACATTTGGTACTTCATGACCACTAAATCTTAATGATTTATCCCAAACACTTTGAGGAATTACTTTTTTATATTCAGGATTAAATGCTATTGAATAACCTTTATAATCTCCTTTGATTATACCTCTTATTAAATAATAATCTTCATAATCAAATCTATATTTTTCTATAACTGCTAAATAACTAACTGCATTTTCTTTATTTCCTTTTTTCACTTCTTGCATTATTTGATGACCTAAACGACTATGAACATATCTAAATGTTTCAGTACAATCGGGATAAACGAAAGTTTTATAATCTTTAATTCTAAACATTTTTTCTATATCAATATCATCCCAATTAATGCATTTAATATTTCTTACATCATGAGTAATTGGCTTTGCACCATCAAATATATGATTTGGATGACATATATATATACAATGTCCATCATCCCACACAGATAACATATCTTGAATAGTTTTCTTTCCATTATCATCAAAAATACTGCCTTTTACACTTTCTAATCTTTCAAAATAAACTCCTGATGCACCTGGTTCAGTAATTGCTCTATCATAATCATTACAGAATTGTTCTAAATTTTCTATATTAAGTACACTCCATACAGGTAAGTCTAAATCTTGTTTTAGTAAAAAATCATCTAATAAACTAGTATCATATCTCATAGACTTTAGTTCTTCTATAAATCTTGTTATTTCTTCGCAATAATTTATTTTAAATAATTTTAATCTTCCATAATTTGATAAAGTAGTAACTTTAGTATCATCATAAATAGAATCTTCTAACCAAAAAGTTGTCAAATAACCTTTAGCATATAATTTATTTAATTCTTCTTGTTGCTTTTTGCATAATAAACTATCTATATCATCTGTATGAAGTACAGAATAATATTCAATCTTTCTTAATAAAAATTCTTCCATATTAAAAGTACTTAAATATTTTCTAATACGAGTTCCTGCTATTTGTTCTAATCTTTTTTCTAAAGTAGAATCGTTCTCAGGAATATATAATCCTAATACATAATTATCCTTCAATGATATTGAACCATTTTCAATTTTAACATATTTGCGTAAATAATCTAACTCTAATTCTTTAAGATTATAATCAGGATTCTTTTTCAAAAAGTCTTCTGCTAACAAAGTAATATCAACTTTATTTACATTTTTAAATCCTAATAATAATGCCCCTGCAACAATTTGTTCCATTTCTAAATTCATTTTATTTATCTCCTTTTTTTAATTTTAATGTTTTCCCTTGATTCTTTGCACTTTCTAACCATTCTATATCAAAAAGCATAGTTTCATTTGGGAACATATTCCAATCACTTATTAATGATGAAATTATTTGTTTTTCATTGTTATCATATAAACTTGATAAATCTTCTAATGAAAAATTAGTTTTATGTAATGTTTCTACAATTTCTTTTTCTTCTTTACTTTCAGGAATACAACATCTGTGTTTTGTTTGAATTGTAGACAATAATATTTCTAATAATAAAATTTTATTATAGTCATTACCTTTAGATATTCCTACTTTAGAATTAAATTCTTCTATTATTTGTTTATGTAAATTAGGTAATGTTTTATTATTACCATTGTGTTTTTTTAGTGTATTAGCAATTTCTTGCAAATATCCAGGATGTGGAATTGGATATGAACCATTAGAAAAAGTTAATCTTTCTGTAACAGTTATCATAATTTCTATCAAAGTATATAATAAAAATTCTTTATCATTATAAGAATCATCCATAGTTAACATATGTTCATTAACTGCCAAAGGATAAAGTGGATATAATTTTTTTGCAAAATCATCTTCATTCATTGATTTAACAACATTGTAAGAATAAATTGGAGATGGATGCCAAAAGTATAAAAGCACATCATTAAGCATAGTAGTAAATTGATGTATATCACAATATAATAATGACATTACACCATTATTATTTGAATCTGCCATTTCTACTGAATTTAAAATATTTAATCTTACACCATCTAATTGAATTCCATTTTTTCTTCTGTAGTAAGTTATCTCTGAAAAGTTTGATAGTATCATTTGATTTAAAAGATTTTTACTAACGCCCTCATATTTATTTAAAACATCATCATATTTATCACTTTCACTTAATAGATAACTTGATAATTCAATTAAAGATTCAATAAAATCATCCGTTTTTTTATAAGATGTAGTAAATAAGTCATTTATACAATTTTGAATACTATCTGATAAATAAGTTATATTCCCCATATAAATCCTCCTAAAGTTAATAATATAATTTTGTATTAAATATTCTACCATAAATTTTGCAAATATTATATATTAAAAAAAAAGAGAGCTAATATAGCTCATGAATAAATTATTTAATAAACATGGTTATTATTTTATCTTTTTTAACACAGGAGCATTTACATCAACGTTATTTAATCTATAATAAAGTTGTTGTATAACATATAAAGGTATTTTTTTATCTGTATATGCTAATAAATTTTTATCCGCTCCAAATAAAGGAAAAAACTTAGCATAATAACTATCACTTGGTTTTTTATAATTAATTTTTTTTCTCTTCTTTCTATCATATTAGCAGAATTTTTTTGATATATAACTTCATTAGTAAATATATCAGTTAAAGTAGAACTATAGCCTTCGATATATTCTCCCATATAATTTTTTCCAACAATTTTTTCCAAATCTGTCCTTGAATTTGAAATGGTTTACATTCTAAAACAACTGAATAATTATGTACATATTCCTTAGAAAATGACAAATCTATTTTTGTAATTCTACCAAAATCATTATTTATATATAAATGTAAATTATCCTTAAATGATACATTACTTAATGATTCTAAACTTTCAATATCTATTATTTCATTTTCCATAATTTCTGATACTGTATTTGCAATATCTTTTACATTATCTTGATTATAATTCACTTTCATCTTTTCACCTCTTCATTAATTTTCTTAACTAATCTTTTAATAGAAACATTATTATACTTTTCATCATACAATTTCAATAGCAAATTATTTGCATAATTAAAGTTTTTAATGAAATTATCACCAAAATTATATATATTTTCACCTTTATAACCACTTTGTTCAATAATCTCTTCAATATGTTCATTTAAAAAGTCATATGCACAATTTAAAAAATCATAGTTATAATTTATTGCGTCTGGTCGAAAATAAACAAAAACCAACATATTTAAAAATATCTCTTTTTTATATCCTTTATTGCGATTTAGAAATTCATCAAAGCTTATAAAAATCCCGTCTTTACCCGTTAAATCATGATGTGAAAATTTACCATATTTTAAAGCAGAGATTATACTTGCTAATACTTCATTATATCTTTTTAATGTTTCTAATGATTTATTATCTATATTAGAAATAGAAGAAACAATATATAATATAATTGTTTTTATTATATTCATCTCCTTTTCTAATGTTATTTTAGATTCAAAATTATCAAATTGATTATGACCTATTGCATATAAATAATCTATTAAGTTACTTGTACTTTCTTGAAATTTTGTTTGTTTTCCTGTTAAACGTAATACTATATCTAATAAATCATCTTGTATAAAATCAATAGGATTATTTTTGTTAATTAAAATAACTTTTTTTATTATATCAGAAATATCTGGTGTGTAATCTATTTTCGTAAAAATACAATATAATTGTTTTTCATATGGTCTTAATTCTTCAAAAGTAAGTTCATGACATAATACTTCATAATATATCTTTTGAAGTTGCTTTTTTGAATAATGAATAGGTTTTAAGATTTCTTCAGGTAAATTAACTTTCGATAGTCCGGAATTAATATATTCTATTTCTTTTATGTCAGATACTTTATTATATAATAATCTAAATTCAATAGGATACTTTTTAGATTCTTCAATACTAGGTATAAAACAAAAATAACTAAATTCATCTAACCATTTTTCCATTACATTATCATATTCTTTATGTTCACCTAAATATTTATGTTTGTCATATTCTACTCTCATTTTTCTTAAATGTTTTAAATCTTCGCTTTTATATTCACATAACTCCATATCAGTAAAATCTATTAAATCATTATAATTTATAATAAACCAAAAACCATTTAAATAATCTATATCTTTATCATCTTCAAAAACTATAAAATCAATATCTTTTAATTTTTCATTTCTATTATATTTATCGATTATATTTTTAGGGATACTGCTAGTACTATTAGAATTTATTATTAATTCTAAATCTTTTTTTTGAACATAAATTTTATTGTTTATAATTATTTTCATAATTTCCCCTTTGCC
>JAZTXB010000162.1:0-4654 GCA_045636225.1 Bacilli bacterium | reverse complement strand
TTCTTTTTACATTTTTTTGTTTTTCTATTTTTTTATTGTAAAATAAAATTTAGTACCAATACCTTTTTTGCTTTCTACTCCATACCTAAATTTGTGCAAAGTCAAAATATTTTTTACAATAGAAAGTCCTAATCCAGTTCCATAAGAAACTCTTTTATATTTTTTATCTACTTTGTAATATTTATCCCAAATATAATTTATATCTTCTTTATTTATACCTTCACCAGTATCTATAACCTCTACTGTAACAAAATCTTTGTTATCAATTAATTTTACAAATACTTTTTTATCTTCACCAGTATAATTAATTGCATTATTTATTAAATTATAAATAACTTGCCCTATTTTTTTTATATCTGCTTTTACAATTACATCGAAACCTTCATAATCTATTTTATATCCATTATGCATTAAAATATCAAACCTCGATATTATATTATTTATTAATTCATTTAAATTAAAATTAGTTATTTCAAGCTTTGTTTCATGTGTTTGCATCTTTGATAAATCAAGTATATCTTCTACAAGTAAATTTAATCTATCAACTTCATTTATTATAGTATTAAGATTATTTTCTCTTTTTTCTTTATTTTTATATGTTAAATCTTTAACCATTTCTGCATTTGCCTTTATTAAAGTAAGCGGTGTTTTTAAATCATGCGATATATTAGCAAGTAGTTCTCTTCTTAATATATCTGTTTTTGATAGTTCCATAGCAGCCTTATTTAAAGTATCTTCCAAATCACTTATCTCTTCTATATCTGTTCCAGATTTAAAATTAATATTATAATTTCCTTTTGACATAAGTTTACTGTTATTAGTAATTTTCTCTATCGGGTCTGATATTTTTTTTGAAATTACTAACGCAAAAAATACGGCAATTATAAGTACTATTATTGTTATATATACTAATTGTTTTTTTAATACTGCTACAGTAGATCCTATCGGTTCTAATGATGTACTTATAAAAGCAAACACATCATCATCTAATTTTATTCCATGTATTAGAGTATTATTTTTAAACTTAGGATTTATTGCCCTATATGTTGCATCTTTTTCACTACTTTTCATAAAGTTCAATTTAAAATTATTTATACTTGTACTATTATTTATTAAACATCCACGACTAGCACTATCTGTAGAATAATATATATTTTTTTTATTTGTAATTTCTATACACACATCATCTTCAAAAGCTAAATTATCAAGAATATCTTTATAATTATTATCTTTATAAGATTCATATACTTTATTTGATATTTTTTCTATCGCAGAAATCTTAGTAATTTCATAATATTTACCCAAAGATAATATTTGTAAAAACCAAAGACCACCAATTATTAATATTGTAAACATAGTTAAATAAAGTAAAACTTTATGCTTTAAACTACTTTTCTTCATATCTATAACCTATACCTCTTACAGTAACTATTAAATCCCTATATTCTCCTAAATTATTTCTAAGCATCTTTATATGAGTATCAATAGTTCTATCATCTCCATAAAAATCATAGCCCCATATTTTATTTAATAATACTTCCCTAGATAAAGCAATTCCTTTATTTTGGACAAAATATACAAGTATATCATATTCTTTTGGTGTTATTTTAACTTCTTTATTATTTATAAACATATTATGACCTAAATAATTTATCTTTAAATCTTTATATATATATTCTTCGCTATTTACATTTTTTCTTGAAAGTACAGCTTTTATTCTAGCAAGTAATTCCTTGGGACTAAATGGTTTTGTTACATAATCATCTACTCCTAAATTAAAACTTTGCAATTTATCATATTCTTCACTACGTGCAGATAACATTATTACCGGTACATCATACTTATCTCTTATTCTAGAAAGTGTTGTATATCCATCCATTTTTGGCATCATTATATCAAGTATAATTATATCTACTTTAGACCTTTCAAGAATTTCTAATGCAATAATACCATTTTCAGCTTCAAATACATTATAATTTTCACTTAAGCAATATTCTTTTATTACATCTCTTATTCCTTGTTCATCATCAACTATTAATATATTCATAATGCCACCTCACTTTATATTATACATAGTTATGTGTATTTTTTATGAAATATACTTTATTTATATAACATAGAAAAATATAGAAAAGAAAAAACAAATACTAGCAGCTAATGTTAATAAATGAAATAACGAATGCATATATTTTATTTTCTTCCCTACACCATATACAATAGCACCTATTGTATAAAGAAAACCAGCTATAAGCATAAAACAAAGTCCATCAAAAGGTATTGATGATACTAACTCTTTATAGGAAAAAATTATCATCCATCCCATTACTAAATAAAGAATAATTGATATTTTTTTATATTTTTCTAAATCTATAGAATTAAGTACAATACCTATTATTGCGCATCCCCAATTCACTCCAAAAATAACCCATCCTAGTGTTTTGGGAAGTGCAACTAAAGCATATGGTGTATACGTTCCTGCTATAAGCAAGAAAATACTGCAGTGATCTATTATTCTAAAAACTCTTTTTGCATTATTTACTTTAAAAGAATGATATAGTGTAGACATAGTATAAAGTATTATAGATGCACCCCCATATATAGCACTTGCTACTACTGCATACGCATCTTTATGAATAGCACTAAAAACAACACATAAAACTAATGCTGCTATTGATAATAAAGCCCCTATTCCATGACTTATAGAACTAAATAGTTCTTCTCCCAAAGTATATTTAGGTATTTTTATTTTTTCTTTTAATGACATATTATTCTCCACCTTCAGTTTTTTACATAATGTTATTATATCATAATTTTATGATAGCAAAAAGTATTTAATTATGATATAATAATAACAATTTTTAAAGGAGTGAATTTTGTGAACAAATATCAACCACTAACTTCAAGTTTAGAAATACTTGAAGAAATAAAAAAAATTTTAGCTGAACCAGAAATAGATTACAACAATTGTAATATTATACCTATAAATATTAATGAAAACTATATATCAATTTATGATGTTTATGAACTTATTTATAAAACAAAAAAGAATTATGACACAATGAAACGTAATTATGAAAACAAAATAGAATTATCAGTAAAAAATAATTTTGGTGATGATGCTAAAATAATATTATATGGATTTTCAACTTCAAAGGGTGGTATTGATATTGATTTCAAAAGATATTCTTTTTCTGAAGATAATAACATTATTTTTTCGAAACTAAATGAAGATGTATATATAAAATACTCTGAGACTAGCATATATCAATTTGAATTATTAAAAGCTTTAGGGAATATAATTTTAACAGCATATGATGATTTCTTAAAATTTGAAGCCTTCAATAATGAAACTAAATATAATATTAATGCAATTAATACAAATTTACTTGTAGATATAAGTAAAGACGGAGTTTCTATAGATAATTCCGAAGGATTTAATGCTAGTTTTAAATTAAAATTAGCCTCTTCTGATAACGAATTTGACTACACATGTAATTCTAGTAATGTTTTAAATGTAATTTCAGGACACGAACAAGAAATATTTAGAAAAATACTAATCAAAATAAGTGACTGCCCAAATTGGATGAAAGATGAATTATATAAAATAAGAAAACAAGAAATAGAAAATTTTAAAAAAGAAAAATTAAAATCGGAAACAGAACAAAAAGAACAATTAAACCCAGAAACAGAACAAAAAGAACAATTAAATAAAAACGATAAAAAAATAAGATTTAAAAACAAAATACTATCTTTATTTAAACATAAATAATTATTTTGAATTGTAAAAAACCAGCCTTATAAACGATTTAAAGACATATATATAATTTAAATTACATCTTACAAACTAATTAATTCTCTCTCTAAATTTATTAAATAAGAATTTATATTTTATTTTAATAAATTGTTAATTATTTTTTAATATCGTTTTTTTGTTTTAGCATGAAATATTTTTATATATTATTTCTTTTTTACTAATAATGTCTTGTTTAAAACTAAATTTTTATTAGTTGTATATGTTTCTTTAGATTTATATCCCTGTTCTTCTAATAACATTACATACTCATCAATTTTTTCTTTTCTATTAAAATCAAACCATGAAATAATTTTAAAATCTATTTCCCCATTTATTTCTAATACTTCATAAGTATTAATCTCATAAGCTCCTACTTCATATGCATAACCTATGTGTTTTTTCATAATCAAAACCTCCAAACCAAATATATAATAACAAAAACAATAATAAATTACTAGTTGTTTTTTCATTTTATATAAAATAAGTAGCAATAAATACAAGAATTAATTTAAAATTCTTATAGAGTTGTATTTTTAAAACAAAAGAACTTGATTTATTTATTTAAAATATTAATAGAAAATTACATAAATTGTACTTATATTTACATAGAACAAGACCAAAATAAGACAAAAACCAATTAGATATATTCTAATTGGTTTCTTTTTCTAAAAGCTTAACATATACTATTGATATATGAATATACGTTTGGTATAATGTTATTGGATACATTTGAAAAATATCAGATGCTTTCCCTTTCTTGAAAAAGAAAGGTGGTGGTTAATTATGACAAAAAGAGAATTATCTCAATTTATTATAATTCTACTATTATTTTTTGTAGTAATCACCTTACTATTTAAATAA
>JAZTXB010000161.1:0-19430 GCA_045636225.1 Bacilli bacterium | reverse complement strand
TCCTAAGACCGCTTGGCCTCCGACTTACTAATAAAAATAATAATATTAGAAATTCCTCTAATAACATAATTTAAATGCTCCATCAATACTTTTTGTTTAATTTTCAGTTTCATATTATTCCTTCTTTCTAATATTATTATTTTTATTAGTGTTCATAATGTGCATAACTCTATTTTAGCCTTTATTTATAACAAAAATTATAGTGTTCATAAAAAGTATATATAATTATTTTATCAACATTTATCTAATTTCATTTATCATTTTTTGTATTTCTGAGTTTAAAACATCATCTTTTAATAATTCTTTTTTTATTTTATCTACTGCATGCATAACTGTAGTATGATTTTTTCCACCAAATTGAATTCCAATTTTAGTAAGATTTTCATCGAGATATACACGGCATATGTACATAGCTATTTGTCTAGGAATTGCTATTTCATTACTTCTTTTTTTACTTAATAATTCTTCTTGAGTTAAATTATAATGTTCACATACAATTTGAACTACTTGGTCCATTTTATTTTTTGAAACAATTGTTTTTACAAAATAATCTTTTAATGCATCAACTGCAAGTTCTAATGTAATTTCTGAACCATTCATCATAGCAGCAAAAGCAAAAACACGTGTAATTGCGCCTTCTAATTTACGAACATCACCTACGCAATTACTAGCTATATACTCTTTAACATCTTCTGGAACTACTCCACCTAACTCATTATTTTCAATTTTTTTATTTAATATTGACATTCTAAGTTTAAAATCAGGTGGTAAAATATTTACTTGTAATCCCCAATTAAATCTTGTTTTTAATCGTTCTTCTAATTTTTTTATGTCGTCAGGAGATCTATCAGAAGATATTATAATTTGTTTTTCGTTATTGTATAATTCATTAAATGTATTAAAAAATTCCTGTTGAGCACTAGTAGCTCCTACTAAATTGTGAATATCATCAATAATTAAAACATCAATATCTCTATATTTATTTTTAAATTGTTGAACAGCCTCAATATTGTTAGAACCATTATTTTTTCTACATATATCAACAAAATCAGATACAAAATTATCACATGTAATATATAAAACTGTTTTATTGCTATTCTTTATTATATAATTTCCAATTGAGTGCATTAAATGTGTTTTTCCTAAACCGCTAGAACCGTATATAAATAAAGGATTATACATTTTTCCTGGTTGTTCAGCAACAGCAAGAGCACTAGTAGCTGCAAATTTATTACTAGGACCAATCATAAAATTTTCAAAAGTGTATTTAGAATCTAAGTTTGATTCTAAAATTTTATTATTTGGTACCCCTATTATTTGATTATCTACATTTAAGTTGTTTTCAACTTCTTCTTCAATAACATAATTAAATTTGAAGTTTGTACCAGTTACTTCAGTGAATATTTCTTCTATTATGTCTTTATAATTCTCAATTAACATCTTTTTTTGAGAATGGTATGGAACTAATACTGTTGCAGTATTGTCTCGAAGATTTATTAATTTTGTTTCAGCAAACCATGTTTCATAAGAAATTGTTGCGATTTCATTTTTAATTTTTTCTAAAAATGAATTCCAAATATTATTTAAATCCATAGAAATACCCTCCTTAAAAATTATACACATATATTTTACAATATTTTTTTATTAAAAACAACAAAAATGTGTGCATAAAGTTAATAATTTTGTAAAAAAAAGTTATAAACAATAAAATATTATAAATAATCGTTAAAAATAAATAATAAAAAAGTTATAAACAGAAGTTGCACACATTAACTTTTATATAAAATAAATAATATATCGGAGTTATGAACATAAATGTGGAAAACTTTATCTACACATAAATGTAAACAATTTTAATTTTTTGTGTATAAGTTAATAATTTTGTTGATAAAAAAATCTGATTGTTCAAAATTTATCCACAAAATTGTTGATAAGTTGAATAAGATATTAAATTTAAAAGCAATTAATAAATAAAAAATGTTTATAACTTTTGGATGTTACTAATTTAATAAACAAATTTATTTTTTTTATATTGCAGTATAATTATATATTAATTAATAATAATATGAAAAATAATGCCATTTTAAAAATTAATAATTAAAGAATTAGTTGAAATAAAAAGAAAACAATTGACAAAAACAGAAAAAATATATATAATTTATAGAGCAAGCAGAAAAAATATTAAATAATGGAGGTGTTATAGTGAAAAGAACTTATCAACCAAATAATCATAGAAAAAGTAAAAAATTAGGTTTCATGGCTCGTATGAAGACTAAAATTGTTAATAATAGAAGAAAAAAAGGGCGTAAAGTTTTATCTCATTAATATTCCACTGATTCGTCAGTGGTTTTATTTTATAGGGTGATGTAATGAAAAAAATAAATATACTAAAAGATAGTAAAGATTTTGATAGAATAATAAATAAATATAAATCATATAAATATAAGGATTATATTATATATTTAGAAAAGAATACAAATGATGTTTATAAGTTTGGTTTATCTGTTGGTAAAAAAATAGGTAATGCAGTAAGAAGAAATAAAGTAAAAAGACAGATAAGATCTATAATTTCTGAAAAAGACTATCAAAATGGTTTTAATTGTATTATAATAGTTGGTAGAGGCATTAATGATAAGTCTTTCAGTCAAATGCGAGAAAATTTATCAATAGCTTTAGAAAGTTTAAATTTAGTAAAGGAGAAAAAACATGAAGAATAACAAAAAAATATTATTTACTATTTTAATATTAGTATTAGCATTAACGGGATGCACTAAACAATTAAAAGATGCAGATGGAAAAGTAATACAATCTGAAAAAACAAAACAAGTTTTGGTTGAAAATATTTTATGTCAGCCAGAAGAATTAAAAGAAGAATATAATAAAGCAATAGAACAAAAGAAAAAAGATTATAAAAAAATGTATGAAGATGGAGATTTATCAAAGAATGATTATAAAGCTAAAACGAAAGCTTTATTAGATATTGATAAATTACCAGAGTGTAAAAAAATTTCTATTGTAGAAGGTGGATATGAAACTTTATGGACTAGTGTATTTATAAAACCATTAGCTTGGGTTATAGTAAATATAGGAAAATTATTATGGAGTAATTATGGTTTAGCAATTATAGTTATAACTATATTAATAAAATTAGTGTTGATGCCACTTACATTAAAATCAATGAAACAATCAGAAAGTATAAAACAAGCACAACCTAAATTAAATAAAATAGAAAAGAAATATGCAAATAAAACAGATCAAGAATCAATGATGATGAAATCTAATGAAATGATGGCTGTATATAAAGAATATAAAATAAATCCAATGTCTGGATGTTTAATTGGCTTCTTACAAATTCCATTATTCTTTGCATTTTATGAAGCCTTAAATAGATTACCTATATTATTTGAAGGAAAATTTTTATGGTTTCATATGGGGATGACTCCTTTAGCAGCAGCAGGAGAAGGTTATTGGTATTATTTAATATTACCAATTATAGTTGGTTTAGTTACTTATTTTTCATTTAAGATGAATAACAATAATATGAGTGGAGAACAAGCAAACCAAATGAAAATGATGTTTAATATAATGATAGTTATGATTTTTATTACATCATTTAGTATGTCAGTAGCTATTATTATTTATTGGATAACAAATAGTATATTAACAATTTTACAAAATTTATTAGTTAAAAGGAGTAAGTAAATATGATAGAAGTATTTAAATTTGAAGAAGAAACAGAAGAAAAATGTAGATTAAAATGTTTAGATGAATTAGATGTTTATAATAATGAAATTTTAACAAAAGAATATGAAGAAGATAATAAATATAAAATGGAAGTTGTAAAAAAAGAAGATATAAAAAAATATATTAAAGAATATTTAGAAAAAATTACAACTGAAATGGGATTAGAAACTAAATTTGAAATTAATGAAGATGAAGAGGTTTTTAGTGTTAAAATGTTTTCAAATAATAATCCAATTTTAATAGGAAAAGATGGAAGAACTTTAACATCGCTACAAATGCTTATTAGACAATCAATAAGTAATCAAATAAAATTTAATGTTAAAATTAATTTAGATGCATCAAATTATAAAGTGAAAAAAGAAAAATTCTTTGAAAGAGATATAAAAAATATAATTAATGATGTAATAAAAACAAAAGATGAAATTAAATTAGATCCGATGAACTCTTATAAAAGAAGAATTGTTCATTCAATATGTAGTGAATACTACAATATAGAAACAGAAAGTTTTGGAGAAGAACCAGAAAGATATGTAGTAATTCGATATGTAGAAAAATAATATACCAATAAAGGTATATTTTTTTAAATTTTTTTGATAGAATATGTGTGTTGGGAAGTGATAATATGAACGATACAATAGCTGCAATTTCAACTACAATGGGAGTAGGTGCAATATCAATAATAAGGGTAAGTGGCAATGGTTCAATAAATATAGTTAACAAAATTTTTAAGGGTAAAGATTTAAATACTGTAGAAAGTCATACTATAAATTATGGACACATAATAGATAAAAATAATATAGTTGATGAAGTTTTAGTGAGTATAATGAAAGCACCTAGAACATTTACTAGAGAAGATATTGTAGAAATAAATACACATGGTGGAATTGCAATAACAAATAAAGTGTTAGAATTGTTACTTTTAAATGGTTGTAGATTAGCAGAACCTGGCGAATTTACAAAAAGAGCTTTTTTAAATGGAAGAATAGATTTAATAGAAGCAGAAGGAGTAATGGATTTAATAAATTCTAAAACAGAAAAATCTAGAAAACTTGCTATAAATCAAGTAAATGGAGAAGTATCTAAACTTATAAAAAATTTAAGACAAAAAGTAATAGAAATACTCGCTAATATTGAAGTTAATATAGACTATCCAGAATATGAAGATATAGAAGAGATGACTAATTCTATTATTCTTTCTAATATAAACGATATAGAAAAAGAAATAAAAAATATATTAAAGCATTCAGAAGACAGTAAATTAATAAAAGAAGGAATAAAAACTATTATAATAGGAAGTCCTAATGTAGGAAAAAGTAGCATATTAAATAGACTTCTTAATGAAGAGAAAGCTATTGTAACTGATATAGCAGGAACAACAAGAGATATAGTAGAGGGAAATGTTATAATAGATGGGATAGTTCTTAATATGATAGATACAGCAGGTATTAGAAAAACTGATGATATAGTAGAAAGTATTGGTGTTAAGAAAAGTCTTGATTTAATAAAAGAAGCAGATTTAATACTATATGTTTTAAATAATAATGAAGAGTTAACTATAGAAGAAAAAGAAATATTAGATAGAATAAGGAATAAAAATAATATAGTAATAGTTAATAAAATAGATTTAGAAAATAAATTAAATTTAAATGAGTTAGATGAATATATAAAAATGTCAGTAAAAGATAATATTGGTATTAATGAATTAAGAGATAAAATAAAAGAAATGTTTAATTTAGAACAAATAGAACAAAATGATTATACATATTTGAGTAGTGCCCGTTCTATATCACTTTTAAAAAAATCATTAGAAAGTTTAGAAGCAGTGAGAATAGGTATAAAAAATAATATGCCTGTGGATATGGTAGAAATAGATTTAAAACAAATGTGGTCAACACTTGGAGAAATAATAGGTGAAACTTACACAGATGAACTTATTGATCAATTATTTAGTCAATTTTGTTTAGGTAAATAGTATACACGTTGTATACTATTTTTCTTCTTTAAAAAAGTTATTGTTAAAATAAAAAAAAGATAGTATAATATTGCAAGAAACGAGGAAGCTAGGTGATAATATGTATGAGGTAATAATAGTAGGTGGAGGTCATGCTGGATGTGAAGCTTGTTTAGCAACAGCAAGAAAAGGTCATAAAACATTACTTATAACGGGAAATATAAAGAATATAGCAGATATGCCATGTAACCCTTCAATAGGGGGGAGTGCTAAAGGTATTGTGGTAAGAGAAATAGATGCATTAGGTGGTGAAATGGGACGTAATGCTGATAAAAGTTTATTACAAATAAAAATGCTTAATAGTGCCAAAGGTCCAGCAGTTAGGGCTTTAAGAGCTCAAGCTGATAAGGTAACATATCCTAAAAATATGATTGAAACTTTAAAAAATACTCCTAATTTAGAAATTAAAGAATCAATAGTAGAAGATTTAATTGTAGAAAATAATAAAATAAAAGGAATAAAATTAGAAGATGGAACTAAAATATTTAGTGATGTTGTAATCCTTACAACAGGAACTTATTTGAAAGCAGATATATTAATAGGAGATACTAGAACTAGACAAGGACCACATGGTGAAAAACCTAGTAACCATTTAAGTGATAAATTAAGAGATTATGGTTTTGATATAATTAGACTAAAAACAGGTACTCCTCAAAGAATTGAAAAAAGTTCTATAGATTATTCTAAAACTAAGGTAGAATATGGCGATGATAGATATTGGACATTCAGTTTTGATAATGAAATTTATTATGATAAAGATAAACAAATACCATGTCATTTAATATATACTCAGCCAGAAACACACAAAATAATTCAAAAAAATTTAAATAAATCAAGTATGTATGGAGGGCTTTCTGATATAAAAGGGGTAGGACCTAGATATTGTCCATCAATTGAAGATAAAGTAGTAAGATTTTCAGATAAGGAGCGTCATCAATTATTTTTAGAACCAGAAAGTATATATTATGATGATATTTACATTCAAGGTTTTTCTACAAGTATGCCTAAAGATATACAAGAAAAAATGGTACATAGTCTTCCAGGCTTAGAAAATGCGATTATAAATAAATATGCATACGCTATAGAATATGATGCAATAGATTGTAAGCAATTAAAACAATCTTTAGAAACTAAAGTAATAGAAAATTTGTATACAGCAGGACAAATAAATGGAACAAGTGGATATGAAGAAGCTGCTTGTCAAGGATTAATGGCTGGGATAAATGCAGCATTAAAATTAGAGGGAAGAGAACCTTTAATTTTAAAAAGAAATGAAGCATATATAGGGGTTCTTATTGATGATTTAGTAACAAAAGGAGTAATAGATCCGTATAGATTACTTACATCAAGAGCAGAATATAGGTTGCTTTTAAGACATGATAATGCTGATATAAGACTTAGAGATTATGGATATCAAGTAGGGTTAGTAGATGCTGTAAGATATAATAAATTTTTAAGTAAAAAGCAAGATATAATTGAGCTTACTGAAAGCTTAAAAAATATTAAATTAAATCCAAAAAAAGAAACGGATGAATATTTAGAAAGCATAGGTTTATCTAATTTAAGAGATGGGACTAATTTATTTAATCTAATAAAAAGACCAGAGGTAAAATTAGAAAATTTAATAAAATTTTTACAAAAAGAATATTCAAATGAAATACTCGAACAAGTAGAAATAAATATAAAATATGAAGGATATATAAAAAAAGCTTTAGAAGAATCTAAAAAAATGGTTGATTTAGATAACAAAAAAATACCTGAAGATATAAATTATGATAAAATTCATAATCTTGCAAGTGAAGCAAAACAAAAATTGAAACAAATTAGACCCACATCGATTGGCCAGGCACTTAGAATAAGTGGAGTTAATCCAGCTGATATATCTTTATTAATGGTATATATAAAAAAGGAATATTTTTATGAACAAAAATGATTTTATAATTGAAGTAAAAAAATTAGGTATAGAAGTAACTGAAAAAAAACTAAAACAGTTAGAAATATATTATGATATGTTGATTGAGTACAATAAAGTAATGAATTTAACAGGTATAACAGAATTAGACGAAGTTTATTTAAAACATTTTTACGATTCACTAACTTTATCGAAAATAATTGATTTAAATAATGAAACTTCATTATGTGATGTAGGGACAGGCGCAGGATTTCCTGGTATAGTACTCAAAATATTTTATCCTAATTTAAAAGTAACATTAGTAGATTCACTAAAAAAAAGAATAAATTTTTTAAATGATGTAATAAAAAAATTAAATTTAGAAAAAATTGAAACTATACATGGAAGAATGGAAGAGTATTCAAAAAATAATAAAGAAAAGTTTGATGTAGTTACAGCAAGAGCTGTGGCACAAATGCATTTTTTATTAGAAATAGCAGTTCCAATGTTAAAAATTAATAAATATTTCATAGCGATGAAAGGTAATTTAGAAAATGAACAAAATTATAATTATGCATTAAATAAATTATCAGCAATAGAAGTAAAAAAAATTGAATTTGAATTGCCTTATGAAAAAAGTAAAAGAACTTTAATTAAAATAACAAAGAATAAATCAACTCCAAACATATTTCCCAGAAAATATATTGAAATAAAAAGAAAACCACTATATTGATTTTCTTTTTATTTTTTATTTCCCATTAAATTTCCCAAAAAGTATTGAATTATTTCCCAAAATATTGTATCATAGTTAATGAAGAATAGGAGGGATAGCATGAATGATAATTTGTATAAAGTAGTAGAAGTTGATATTAATGAAATATTACCTAATAGATTTCAACCTCGAATACAATTTGATGAAGTAGAAATATTAGAATTATCTGATTCAATAAAAGAGCATGGTGTTATTCAACCTATAGTTGTTCGAACTATCGGGGATAAATATGAAATAATAGCAGGTGAGAGAAGATATAAAGCTAGTGTTCTTGCAGGAAAAGAAACTGTACCAGTAATTATAAAAAATTTAAATGATAAAGATAGTGCAGAAATTGCATTAATAGAAAATATACAAAGAAAAAATTTAACACCTATAGAAGAAGCACTTTCGTATAAAAAAATATTAGATATGGGATATTTAACGCAAGAGGGATTGGCAAATAAAATAGGAAAAAGCCAATCATCAGTGGCAAACAAAGTGAGATTATTAAATTTATCAGATGAAGTTCAAGAGGCTTTACTTGATAATAAAATATCTGAAAGACATGCAAGATCATTATTGAGGTTAAAAACAATTACAGCCCAAAATAAAATGCTAGATAAAATAATAGAAGAACGATTAACAGTTAGACGAACAGATGAAGAAATAGATAAGGCATTAGAAAACAATGTAGAAAAAATAATAGAGGAAAATGACTTAAATATAAAAGAAGAAAAAGGAGAAGAAAATATGAATAATGAAATAAATCAAAACTTAAATGTGATAACTCCAGAACCAATGAATACTTTCGATATTTTTGGAGGCGCATCGCAACCTCGTGAAGAAAATGTTTCAACTATACCATTTACTCAACCAATAATACCAAATGTATCCTCAATGCCAGTGGTGGAACCAGTTATGCCATCTGTTCCGGAAATGCCGGTAATGACATCAACACCAGTACAAGAGCCACAAATTGGAGGAATACAATTTGATGCGAATAGCAATGTGGTATCAGTGGAAAATTCAGTGGTACCAAATGTAGCCCCAATGCCAGTGATGGAACCAGTTATGCCATCGGTACCAGAAATGCCGGTAATGACATCAACACCAGTACAAGAGCCACAAATTGGAGGAATACAATTTGATGCAAATGGCAATGTAGTATCAGTGGGAAATTCAATGGTACCAGAAGTAGTTCCTCAAACATCCCCAATAATAGAGTCTGACTCAAATATAAATATCGAAAATTCTTCTTCGTTGCTACAAAATTTGGATTCGAATTCTGAGTTTGAGCCGTCAACAATAAATAGTTCTTCATCAACTTCTCAACCCATAATTATTACTGATTATAATAAACAATATGATCCGGTGTTACCAAGTTTAGATTTTAATCAAAAAGAAAAAGTAGATTTTAGAGAAGTAATAAATGCAATAAGGGAATGCTCAAACAAAATAGAAAAATATGGTTACAGAATTGATGTTGAAGAATATGATTTAAGTACATCATACCAAGTAGTATTTAAAGTAGAAAAATAACGAAAGTTATTTTTTTTTATCTTTAAATATAATACAATATTTCTATTATTTCAATACTTAAAAAAAATATATTTAAATTTTCGACAATTGTTGACATATTTTTTGTATGTGATATAATTTATATATAAAATAGTATTGTATGCTAGAAGGGTAGATAACATGCAAATCTAATTTTATTAGTAAAGGGTTTGATAATGTGGTTAAGGATATAAAAACTAAAGCAAAAAAAATAAAAAGCACCAAACAATTTGCTAAAAAAACCAAATTCATATTATTAATGCTATTGCTATTTTTATTAGGTTTGTATCTTGTTGTAAGTATTATCTACAATAATGGAAACTTTAGTATAACGTTAGATGATAACTTGTATTATGAAAAAAGTTTAATTATTTATGATAATCCTGACTATAAGGTGTATCGTTCTGAGCTATATGCTCCAGCCCCTGAATCATTTGATAATATTTCTTATAGATGGTTACCTGATGATTTATATATGTATGAAGGGTCTAACAATGGTGAAAACTATTTGGCTTATTCATTTTATATAGAAAATACGGGTGATCGTATCTCTGATTATTGGTCGGAAATTGTTGTAAGTGATGTTATTAACAATGTTGATGAAGCTGTTAGAATTAGGGTTTACAAGAATGAACAATATGTTACTTATGCTAAAGCAAGAGCAGACGGAACTCCAGAAAACAATACAGTCGCTTTTGTTTCTGATGATTTAGTGGCTTTTGATCATATTGAAAATTTTAGTCCTGGGGATAAAATTAAGTATACGATAGTTTTATGGATTGAAGGCAGTGATTCAGAATGTACAGATAATATTTTGGGTGGAGAGTTCAAAGTCCAAATGAATTTTAATTCTGAATTTGTCGATGAAAAGGAAGGAAAGAAAAAATGAAAAACAGAAAACATGCTAGAAGAGTTAAAAGATTAGCTCTAATATGCACTCTATGTACAGTTATTTTAGTTGTTTCAACTTATGCATGGTTCATAGGTATGAGAACTGTTAATGTTTCTAGTTTTGATGTAGAAATAGCTGCTACTGAAGGTTTAACTTTATCGTTAGATGGAATAACATTTCAAGAAGTAGTTGAAATCAATTCAGAAAATTATGACATAGCAACTTATGCAAATAATACAAATACGTGGAGTCAAGGTGGTTTAATACCTATTTCAACTATAGGTAAAGTTGATAAAGATTTATCAAGATTGATTTTATTTGAAAAAGGAAGTTTAACTGTAACTCCAGGTGGATACAGACTAATGGCTAGTCGTGTTAAAAACTTTACTGAAGATGCTGGTGGAAACAAAAGTGTTACTTTAGGTCAAGAAGAAGGTGTTGGTTTCGTAGCATTTGATTTATTCATTAGAAACTTATCTGGAAATGCTTATTATGCGGATTTTAATACAAAAAATGAAGAAGCAATTTATTTAACACAAAGTTCTGAAGTTAAAGTTATAGAAAGTGGAAGTGGAACTGGAGATGGTTCTTTAGCACAACAACAATTAACTGGTATTGAGAACTCAGTAAGAGTTGCATTCGCTCAAATTGGACGTGTTGAGGCAGTTAAAGGTACTACAATTGAAGATGGTACTAAAATTACACAAATTCAAGGAATTACATGTGCAAATGCAAATAATGTAACAGGCACTTGTGATAAAATAGCAGAAATTTGGGAACCAAATGATATGAAACACGTTGAGAATGCTGTTAATTGGTATGAAGAATCTTGTAAGCCAAGAAATGATGGTGAAACAGGAAAAGATTTAACACAAAAAACAGCTTATGATCTTACTGGAACTACTTGTGGTTCTTTAACAGGTTCTTATGTACAAACATATGCAATTGGTTCAGAAATAGATTATACAGACCAAGTAGATGTATATGATGGTGCTGCATATAATGGATATGATGCTTCAATATATTCAGCGACAAATACATCTGGAAAATTACATGCATATGATTATTTTACAGATACTGAAAAAATGTATACAGGGCTTAGCCGTAATCAATTCTTTAGCTTAGCTCCAAATAGTATAACAAAAGTAAGAGTTTATATTTACCTAGAAGGACAAGATGTAGATAATTATGACTTTGCTTCATTAGGAAAGAAAATTCAAGTTAATTTTGGATTCACTAAAGAAAGATTCTATGATACGGATATTAATTATCAAGGACCAACACAAACTGAAGATGGAATTATAATTCCAGCAACTCCAGAAAGAGTTGGAAATGAAACATCTGAAGCTCAAGGAAATTAATAGAAATTTATAAAAAAGAAAGGAAATAATAGAGATGAAAAGAAATGGTAAAAAATCAAGAAAAATAAGAAAATTGATTATTGCCTCTACTTTATCAGCTATAGTATTAATCGTTTCAACATATACATGGTTCATTGGTATGCAAACAGTTAATGTTAAGCCATTTGAAATTAATATAGCATCTACTGAAGGTTTATTTCTATCTTTAGATGGAGAAAAATGGTTATATAATTTAGATGATATTGCAAGTTTAACTGCATACACAGGAAACACAAACAATTTTGAAACAGGTACAAATCCAGATGGAACAACAGATCCAAATCCTGGATTAGTACCAATGTCTTCTGTTGGAGATCTTGATGCTAATGTATCAAGAATGAAATTATTCGATAAGGGTAGTTTAACAACTTCTCCAGGAGGATATAGATTACTATCAGCTAGGGTTAATAATTATGCAACTTCTGAAAAAATGGTAAATAGTGAAAAGGTTACTGTTGTTTCTCAGGGTGATGGATATATAGTTTTCGACTTATTTATTAAAAATTTATCAGGAAATGCGTATTATCCAACAAATGAACCTTTAAATGAAGAGGCAATATACTTAACAACTGATTCAGAAGTAAAAGTAGTAACTAATGGTTCAGATAGACAAGATGAAACTGGTATTCAAAATTCAATAAGAGTTGCATTTGCACAAATTGGACGTGTAGAAGCAACTACTACAACTGCTAGTGTTATAACTTCAATGGATTGTGATGGAGATTCTACTAATAAAGTAACAGGAATATGTAGAAATGCACAAATTTGGGAACCAAATGATACTAAACATGTTCAAAATGCAATTAATTGGTATGAAAAATCATGTGCAAAAAGAACTGGTGATATAGTAACAGATAAATCATCATATGTGTTTACAGGTAATGTACCTACAGCATGTACTACAATTAGTCAACAAGTTGGTGTAACAGGAGAATATCAATATGTTCCAACATATGCTATAAGTAGAGACCTTGGTATAAATGATAATGTAGATATTTATGATGGACCAAAATATAATACATATACAAAAAATTATACTTCATATGCAACATATGAAGCAGCAACAGGAGAGGCTCAATCTGCATATAAATTAGTTGAATTCCCTTATTTTACGGATACTATGAAGGACAAAAAAGGAACTGAAAGACCAACATTTATGACATTAGCTCCAAATAGTATAACTAAAGTAAGAGTTTACATTTGGTTAGAAGGTCAAGATATTGATAACTATGATTTTGCATTAGTAGGAAGAAAAATTTCAGTTAATTTTGGATTCACTAAAGAAAGATTTACTGAAGAAGATGTTGATTATGTAGGACCAGCATTCGAAACTTCAGATAACGCTTCGTTAGAAACTTCAGAAGCTCAATCATAAAAAAATGTAAAGTATAAATAGAGGGTAATTTAATTACTCTTTATTTATATTTAAAAGGTGGTATAATAATGAAGAATAGTAACAAAAAAACTACAAAAATCAAAGTATTATCTTTAGAAAAAGTAGAAAAAGTTCAAAAGAAAAATTTTAATTTAATGCTTTTGGTTACATTTTTTATAGGTGTAATATTAATATTTTCTGCTTATGCATGGTTTTATGCTTCATTAGATGTACAAGTAAAATTTATAAATTTAGTGGTTTCTAAAAAAAATGGTTTATTTATTTCTTTAGATGGTATAAACTTCGGAAGTACTGTACAAATTTCTGAAGAGAATTTAATTAATAATTTAAAAGAAACATATCCAAACAATACTAGCCAGTGGGCAAAATTTGGACTATATCCTATCTCGTCAATTGGAATACCAAATACTGATACTGCAGAATTTGAAATATATTTTGCTAATAATGTAGAAGCAGATAATATAAACAAAAAAACTTATATTTCTACTAGAAAAAACAGTGAAAAAGGAATAGATAATAGCAAAAATTATATTGCATTTGACCTTTTTTTGAAAAATGTAACTGGGTCACCAGTTAGCGATAATTTATATATTGATTCTGGGACTAATATAATAGTTGATGAAGGTGGAGGAGAACAGGTAGATGGTTTAATAAACTCTTCAAGAATAGGTTTTGTTAAAATTGGAACAGTGTCTAATAAGGCATCTGTAGAAGAGATACAAAATATGGAATGTAATGAACAATGTGAAATGGTTATTTATGAACCAAATGCTACTGAACATACCGAACTTTCAATAGAAAGAGCTAAAAAATATGGAATAGATTTATTAAATGGTCAATATTTTCCTACTTACGCAATAACGGGAGAAATGGATTTTTTTGAACTTACAGAAGTTATTTCTTCTCAAGCTCCGCAAGAAAATTTTGAACTACAAATTACTCGTGTAGATATTGAAAGACCAATATTTGAATTGCCTGATGGTATTACTAAACTAAGAGTTTATGTTTGGCTTGAGGGGCAAGATATTGATAGTATTGAAACGAGATCTGAGGGCGCAGATGTTTCAATTGCAATTAATTTAATAAAAGATACTGCAGGATATGATGCGTTCAACGAATAAAGAAGGTGGTATATTTATGAAAAAAGACGAAAAGAAAGTTGATTTTAATTTATCTATTTTAAAATTGGATGAATTAATTGAAGTGTATGAAGATATAAATAATTTTATAAAATACTTAAATGATAAAAAAATTGTAATTGATGAGAAAGCGAAGGATGCTAATGAATAATTTTTTAAATTTTATAGAAGAAGATGTAAATGCAAAAAAAACTTTAATTGATACATTACCAACTAAAACAAAGGCCAACAAAAAGAAATATAATGAAAAACTTGATGAAATATTAGGAAAATACGAGGCATATCGTTCAAGTTTGTTAAAATATATTAACTCTAAAAGCTCAAGGTTATCAATAAAACCTGAAGCTAAGCATTTAGAAAAATTGAGTGAGGAAGTAGCTAATTTAGAGCATGTTAGGTTTGTTTTAAATCCTATGAATACGTATGTAGAAAAAATGGGATTTGATAGTCTTATATATGAAATAAATCATTATTCTGAGTTTCAATTTGAGTCATTAAACAAAATTTTGAATGAGTTTATTGATAAATTTGAAATTATAAAAGTAAAATTAGCTAGTGAAGATTTTAATTACAATTGTTATGTGAAAAAGTATATGGCAGCCTTTTTGGATGCAAGAAATAAAAAAAATGGAAAATATGAAGAAGTATCAAAAATTTTTGAAGAAGTTTATTGGTTGAATCCAAATCTAATAGAACATATTGAGTTAAATTTAAGATGTTTAATAAAAGTTTATAGTAAAGATTTTGATAAATATATACAAAAAATTCAAAAAGAAGTAAAAACACAATATGATATTAAAAATTATGATGAGTGTTTAGAAAAATTGAAAAAAGCGTATTTAAATTTGAAGGTTGCAGAAGAAGAAAATATACACGATATTATAGTAAAGGCTCAAACAGGGGCTATAGATATATCTGATTATTTACCTGATAGCAAGGTTAGAAATGAATCTTTTTCTTCGTTATACATAGATTCGTTAAATTTGGAAAATGCAAATGAGATGGAACATTTTTATGACAATATAACAAAGTTAAAAGAAAATTTGATTGAATATAGTAATTATAGACAATTTATTCCATTAATGCTCGATTTTAAATCAACATATGAGAAACAAAAAAATATAGATAAAAAAGGATTAGGAATAAAATTAAAAGAAATTGATTATAATATCAAAATGAAAGAAAAAGAATTATACAAATTAAATAAAAAAGTAATGAGTAAACCTTTATTTGGTAATAAAAAAACAAGCATAGAAGAAGAAAATAGGCTTAAATTAGAAACAGTAACTTTGGCAAACGAACTTTATAAATTATATAAAGAATATGATACAGAATATTTTAAAACTAAAGTTTTATCTTATTTAAACGATTCATTTTCGATAGCTAATTTTTTAGAATTATATTATAGTTTTGATTATTTTAAAAAAGTTGCAATTAATGATGTATTTAAAATAACTAATTATGATGAGTTGATTACTTTTTCTGAAAATTTTGATTTATTCGCTATGAATTTAAATAACGTTATAATGTCTGGTGTTTTATTATTTGATAAAGAAGATGTTTCGAATGTTATTGTTAAAAAATATAGACTAAGTAAAATCAACATAGTTGATGATGATTTGCATGTGGATAATATTGAAAATATTATAAATAAAATAAATTTATTATTAAGAATCAATAAAATTGAACATAGTCAAACAACAGTTGAAAATATTTGGTTTATAACAAAGGTTAAAGAAATAAATGAAGCACTAGAAAAATAAAAGTATGCTTAAAGGCTTACTTTTTTTATTAACTAAAAATATATACAAAAAATGTAAAAATATGATATAATATTTATGTATAGTATATGGTAGGAGGCGTAATATGAAGAATATAAATAAATTTCTTAAAAATCACAAAATTTTTATTATTGTTTTTTCATTGATTGCGCTTTTAGGGTTAGTTATGGGAATTCCTTCTTTAGCTAAATTTCGTCATAGAAAT
Source organism: Bacilli bacterium (assembly GCA_045636225.1). Lineage (GTDB taxonomy): Bacteria > Bacillota_I > Bacilli_A > RF39 > UBA660 > UMGS1613. The sequence goes on along the minus strand of JAZTXB010000161.1, from coordinate 2,660 downwards.
ACTTTGTATACGGTTTCTAGCTGGGATGGTACAGTAGCAACTAGTTATAAAGAAGGAGATGGAACAGAAGATAATCCGTTTATTATTTCAACCGGTGCTGAATTTGCCTTCTTTATCGAACAAATAGAAGAAGAACAATATTATGAAGATACGTACTTCGAGTTAAGTAATGATATTGTTATTAATGAAGGTGTTTTTACTTATGACGAAACAGAAAAATTAAAATATACTTTAAATGATATACCTTATTATGTTAAAGAATTTACTAATGAATATTATGATAATGAGCTTCTAGAAGGTAATGCAGTAGGTAAAATTAATAAAACGTTACCAATAAAAAATTTCAAAGGTAATTTAGATGGAAATTCATTTACAATATTTGGGTTATACATATTTGATTCTAATGAAGAAGATATGGCTTTGTTTAAAAATTTAGAAGGAACAATAAAAAACATATATATAGCAAACTCAATTTCGTATGGAATTGGTGATGTTGCAGGTATAGCAGTTAATTCGTCTAAAGCAGTTTTGTCTAATGTATCTTACAATGGATATGTTGTAAATAAAAGCAATACAAAAGTTAGTGAAAATAGTTTAGCGCCTATATCAGTACAATCAAATCTTGTAGAAACAACTACACAACTAGAGTTACCGACTGTAAATATAAATGATGGTATTAAATCAATAAAGATTTTAGGAGATTGGACTGCAGCTGATGAAACAGTTTCTTCAATAAAGATAGTTGCAAATGGAGTAGAAAATTTCTTTGATTTAACGTCTAGTTCATTTGAAGTTGATTTAGGAACAAATTTATTAGATGAAATTTCTATAGTAACAATTTCTACTATAGAAGCAAATACAATAAATTTTTCAAATTTTAATTACAAAATAGAATATTATGATGATATAACATCTGGAATAATTGGAAATGCCTCAAATACTTCTATAACAAATGTAATTAATAAATCACATGTATATGGTAATTATGTGAGTGCCGGAATTGTTGGTACAGTAACGGATTCTTTAAATATAATACAAAGTTATAATAATGGTAATATAAATTCCAAGTATATCAGTAGTGGAATTGTTGGAACTATAGTTAATAATGACAATCATACTACTATAAAAAACGTATATAATACAGGAGTTATTACTTCATCAATAGTTGCATCGTCCGGTATTTTGGGATTTTCTCAAAATAATACGGGGTTGGTAAATATGGACGGAGTAATAAATAGTTCAGACAATTATGCCATAAGTACAATTGATAATTCAATAGTAAATGTTACAAATTCTTATTCTACTAATGGTTTGTCTGTTTATAATAATCCAATGGCTGATTATTTTGAGAAAAAAGAATTAACGATGCTATATACTAAAGAAATTTTGTCTTCAATTGGTTTTGAGGAATTTATAAGTCTTGCTGATGCAGAACAAAATATATCAAATGTATGGATATATGAGCCTAATTCAATGCCAATTTTATATATTGATGATTTGAATACTCCTGTGGCTAATATTAATATAACTAAATTTAGTTGGAGTAATTTAAGTTCAGAATTTGATATTATAGATATATCAAACAATATAACAGTTAGTATTGAAGGTGTTTCTGCTATAAATCCAATAGTTGAAAAGTATTATTATATCTCTAATTCTAGAGTTGCTTTAACAGAAAAAGATTTGGAAACAGTTTCTTGGATTAAATATGATAATATTGTAAAAATAGAAGAGTCTGGTTATTATGTTATATATGCAAAAGTAAAAGATACTAATGGTAAAGTCACTTATTTAAATACTGATATAATGAGACTTAATGTATCTGGTTTTAAGGCAAATATTTCATTAAATGATATTGAATGGACAACTTTTAAGTCAAATTTATCCGAAGTATATTTAAATAGTGATATGACAATAACATTATTTGCTCATGATGATTTATTAACAATAACAAATTTGGAATATTTTATTTCTGATAAAGAATTAACAGAAGAAGAAGTAAAAAATATAACAGAATGGACAAACTATGTATCCCCTATAACAATAAATGAAATAGGAAAGTATGTTATATATGCAAAAATTGTAGATAATGAGTCTACAATAAGATATATTAATACAGATTATTTGTTCTATAACGGCTATAAGGAAACTATAAATATTGGTAATAAGAATTTATCTTATGAGACAAATTATATAACAAATAAATCTTCTATTAAATTAAATTTTGAAAGTGATTTTGAGCTTGAATTTAAAGATGGTTATACTCACAATTTTATTTCTAATATTTTGCTTCCAAAAGGAACAATTTTAACTTTAATTGATAAAGGTACTAATAAAATTTATAAATTACAAATAACAACTGAAGAAGATTTGTATGGGTATAATGATAGTTGTGCAGGAATTACTGGGTGTAGTAAATATGCAACATATAAATTTGAGTTATTTAAAGAATTAGGTATTAATGAAACTAAATATTATGATGAGTCACAGAATTATTTAAAACAAATAAGTAATGAAAAATATATAGTAACTATAGATTTTTCTAACACTGTTTTAGTAGATAATTATTATGACTTAACTTTCCATTTAGCACTAAAAAATGAAAAAGGTAAATATCTTTATCAAACATTAAATAGTACAATTAATAATATAAATATTAT
>JAZTXB010000160.1:0-4937 GCA_045636225.1 Bacilli bacterium | reverse complement strand
TAGAGTTCAAGAATTATTTGAAGCTAGAAATCCTAAAGGTAAAGCTACTATAGCAGAAATATCAGGTGTAATTACTAAAATTGAAGAAGATAATGGTAAATTCACAATTATGATTAAAAATGATGTTGAAACAAGAGAACATACTACTAACTATGGTGCAAAATTAAATGTTGCATTAAATCAAGAAGTAAATGCTGGAGATAAATTAACTATCGGAGCAATTAATCCAAAAGAATTATTAGTAGTAACAGATTCAATTACAGTTCAACAATACATTTTATCAGAAATACAAAAAGTATATTCTTCACAAGGTGTAGATATTAGTGATAAACACGTTGAAGTAATAGCAAAAAGAATGATTTCTAAAATTAAAATTATTAATTCAGGTGATTCATTATTCTTACCAGGAACAATGGTTAATATAAATAAATTTACTGATATAAATAAAGAATTAATTCTTGAAGGAAAGAGACCTGCAACAGGTAGACCAGTACTCTTTGGTATTACTAAAGCATCTCTTGTAACTGATTCATTCTTATCAGCTGCTTCATTTCAAGAAACAACACGTATCCTAACAGATGCTGCTATTCATGGAAAAGTAGATAAACTTGAAGGATTAAAAGAAAATGTTATCTTAGGTAAATTAATACCAGCAGGAACTGGTGCTAAAAGATATAGAAAAGCTTCTTATGAACTAGAACTTGAAGCTCTAGAGGAAGAACCATTAGAAGCATTAGAACAAGAGTTATTAGACTAAAAATTAAGTACAAACTTTATAGTTTGTACTTTTTTTCTTTTTTTTATCAAAAAGTGTTGACAAAGAGAAATGTTTTTAATATAATGTTAATAACAGATGAATAAATCTGATTAATTTTTAAAACATGTTATTAATAATTTGATAATAACATAAGGAGGTATATTATGAAAGAAGAATTAATTAGAATGAAAAAAGCACTAGTAGTAGTAGATATGGTAAAAGGATTTAAAGAATTTGGAAATATGGCAATAACAGATGTTAATTATATTGATTTAGAAATAGTAAAACTTGTAGAAGATTTCTTAGGAAAAGGTAATGACGTAATTTCAATTCAAGAGGGGCATACAAAAGAATCTCAAGAATTTAATGACTTTCCAGAGCACTGTATTTTAGGAACAAAAGAGGCTGAACTTGTAGATTGTTTGAAACCATTTGAAAAAAGAATGAAGATTATAAGAAAAAATTCTACATCAGGTTTTGTTACAAAAGAATTTCAAGAATATTTAGAAAAAAATAAAACATTTTTAAAAGAAATTGTTTTTGTAGGAGTTTGTGAGGATATATGTGTTATTAATGTAGCAATCCCAACCAAGATGTTCTTTAACGAAAATAATATAGATTGTGATGTAATTGTACCTGAGAATACAACAGAAACATTTGACTCTCCAACTCATCAAAGAGAAGAATATAAAACTTTAGCTAAAAAAATGATGCTTTTAAATGGTATTAAAGTACCAAATAAATATTAGAAAGAAAAGAGGAAATATTATGGAAAATAAAACAATGATGACTGACTTTTATGAACTTACAATGGCTCAAACTTATTTTGATAAAGGTGAGCAAAATAAAAAAGTGTATTTTGATATATTCTTTAGAACCAACCCATTTAATGGTGGATATGCAGTAATGGGTGGTCTTGATAATATAGTAGAATACATTAATAATTTTAAAATAACAGAAGAAGATGTTGCTTATTTAAGAAGTACAGGTAAGTTTAAAGAAGAATTTTTAGAGTATTTAAAAAATTTAAAATTTACTGGAGATATATTCGCTATAGAAGATGGGACTGTAATATTTCCAAACGAACCAGTACTAACAGTAAAAGCTAATGTAATAGAAGCACAATTAATAGAAACTGCGTTACTTGCTAATTTTAATCACGGTACTTTAGTTACAACAGCAGCTAAAAGAATAACAAATGCAGCTGGAAATGTTCCTGTTATGGAATTTGGTGCAAGAAGAGCTAGAGGAGTTGATTCAGCAGTTGAAGCCAGTAAATATGCATATGTTGGTGGATGCTGTGGTACAAGTAATGTACTTGCAGGTATGAAACATGATATTCCAGTACTTGGTACAATGGCGCATAGTATGATTTGTGATGCGGACAGTGAATATGAAGCATTCTTAGATTATGCTAAAAGTAATCCAGAGAATTGTGTATTTTTAGTAGATACTTTTGACACACTTAGAAGTGGAGTGCCAAATGCAATTAAAGTAGCTTGTGATTATTTAGTTCCAAATGGATATAAATTAAAAGGTATTAGAATAGATAGTGGGGACTTAGCTTACTTATCAAAAGAAGCTAGAAAGATGCTTGATGAAGCAGGATTTAAAGATGCTACAATTTGTTTATCTAATGGTCTTGATGAAAATACTATTAAATCTTTAAAAGAGCAAGGTGCCTATATTGATTCAATAGGTGCAGGTGATAACATAGCTGCTTCTAAAGAAAGAGTTGGTGGAGTATATAAGTTAGTTGCTATAGAAAAAGATGGAAAAATAATTCCAAAAATTAAAGTAAGTAATGATACTATTAAAACTATTAACCCTGGATATAAGAAAGTTTATAGATTTTATGATAAAAAAACAGGATATGCACTTGGTGATGTAATCGCACTTGCAGAAGAAAAAATACCTAAAGATAAATATACATTAATTAGTCCAACAGAAGAATGGAAAACAACTACAATAGAAAACTATGAAGTAAGACAGTTACAAGTTCCAATCTTTGAAGAAGGAAAACAAGTTTATGAAGTTCCAAATGCAAAAATGAGAAAAGAATACTGTGAAAAAGAATTTGAAACAATTTATCCAGAGGTAAAAAGAAGTGCTAATCCACATGGTTATTATGTAGATTTAACTAAAAAATTATTAGAACTAAAGAAAGAATTAATTTTGCAAAGCAGAGAGCAAATAGAAATTCCAAAACAAAAAAGATTGGAAAAATAATATGATAAGAAAAGAAAAACTAGAAGAATTAAAAGAAATTGTTGAAGAGTTAAGAACGATAGAAGTTATAAAAAGAGAAATAGATCAAAAAAATAAATTTTTACAAAGCGAAGCTTGTTATTTCAAACTTAATAATGGTATAATAATACCTCGAGAAAGACTTATTAAAGGTGGTAAAGATGGTAGTGCTGCTATAATAATGCCTGTACTTCCTAATAATGAAGTATTAACAATTATAGAACCTAGAGTATTTACAGAACTAACAGTAGGTATTGGTTTTCCTGCTGGATATATCGAAAATGGTGAAGATATAAAAATAGGTGCACTTAGAGAACTTAGAGAAGAAACAGGATTTGTACCAAAAGAAATGATTCTAATGGATTCCTTTTATCAAGATGAAGGATGTAGTTCAGCTCTTAATCGTATATTTTTAGCGCTTAATTGTAAAAAGAAATTTGACCAAGAATTAGATAAAGATGAAATAGTTAAATATATGATGTTTAACTATGAAGAATTATTTGAATTAGAAAAATTAGGTTATATAAAAGGTTGTAACTCAAAACTTGCTTTAGAAAAATCAAAAGTTTATATGAAAGGAAGATAATATGAAAAAATTTAATGCTGAAGAAGAAACAAAGAAAATAATAGAATTTATAAGAAACTATTATAATGAGAATAAACTAGGAGGAGTTATACTTGGAATAAGTGGTGGTAAAGATTCAGGAGTAGTTGCCGCACTTTTCACTGAAGCTATAGGTAAAGAAAATGTAATAGGAGTAACACTTCCCTGTCATTCAAAAGATGAAGATAGAATAGATGCTAAATTAGTTAGTGATTACTATGGATTTGAACTTATTAATTTTGATATTACAAGTACATTTGATTCATTTAAAGATGAACTTAAAAATTTAGGGGAGTTTACACAAGAAGAAGTAAAAAATAGTGATATTAACTTAAAACCAAGACTTAGAATGGCAACTCTTTACTATTTAGCTGCTCTTTATTCAGCACTTAAAAATAAAACATATTTAGTAGCTGGAACAAGTAATAAATGCGAACTATATGTAGGATACTTTACTAAAGGTGGAGATTCAGTACATGATATTTCGACTATAGCTGATTTTACAGTAGATGAAGTAATTGCTATTGGAGAGTATTTAAAAGTTCCAGAAAAAGTGTTATATAAAAAACCAAACGATGGACTTTCTAATCAAACAGATGAAGATAAATTAGGTGTTAAATATAAAGATATAGCTTCTTATATAGAAAATTCTAATTCAGTAGATAAAGAAACAGGAGAAAAAATTCAAAAGTTACACAATCGTAATTTACACAAATTTAACATTCCAACTTATAGAAGATAAGGTGATATTATGACAGAATCAACAAAAATTGAAATTACAAAAGAACAATTAGATTCCTTATTATTAATTTATTATAAAAAATATTTTCAGGATGAGAATATAACACTCTCAAGAATTATTTCATCTGATTCATATGAGGATGATATAGTAATTACTCAAATAAATAGAAAAGTTAAAATAGGAAATTATGAAGCAGATAAACAATATGGTTTAAATTATGAAGAAATAAAAAATGTTATAAATGAAGATTTAGAAAAATATGGTTATAAAGTTTCTAGTTTTGATTATCAAATCATAAATAAAAAGATTTCAGGAATAAGTGTTATTGTAAATAAATTAGAAAAAGTAAAACAAAAAACATTGTAGGTGATATCATGAAAATAGGAGTATATGTAGGTAGCTTTAATCCACCACATAAAGGTCATATTAAAATAGTAAATCATTTATTAAATAATTATTTAGATAAAGTTATAATTATTCCAACAGGTAATTATTGGGATAAAAAAGACTTAGTTAGTATAAGTGATAGAATAAGTATGTTAAAACTGTATGAAAGTGAAAGTATTATAATAGATAGTGAAAATAAT
>JAZTXB010000159.1:0-9249 GCA_045636225.1 Bacilli bacterium | reverse complement strand
CGTCCTGTAACAACAGTTCCACGTCCTGTGATTGTGAAAACGTCTTCAATTGGCATTAAGAATGGTTTGTCAGTATCTCTAGCTGGAGTTTCGATCCAAGCATCAACAGCATCCATTAATTCTAAAATTTTAGCTTCGTATGCAGCATCTCCTTCAAGAGCTTTTAATCCTGATCCACGAACGATTGGAGTGTTGTCTCCATCAAATCCGTATTCGCTTAATAATTCACGAACTTCCATTTCAACTAAGTCTAATAATTCTTCATCGTCAACCATATCACATTTATTTAAGAATACAACCATACGAGGTACTCCAACTTGACGTGATAATAAGATGTGTTCACGAGTTTGAGCCATAGGACCATCAGTTGCAGCTATAACTAGAATAGCTCCGTCCATTTGTGCAGCACCAGTAATCATGTTTTTAACATAGTCAGCATGACCTGGGCAGTCTACGTGAGCATAGTGTCTCTTATCAGTTTCATACTCAACGTGTGCAGTATTAATTGTAATACCACGTTCTCTTTCTTCAGGTGCTTTATCGATATTTGAATAATCTTCGAATTTAGCTAAACCTTTTTTTGATAGAACACTAGTAATAGCAGCTGTAGTAGTTGTTTTACCGTGGTCTACGTGTCCAATTGTACCAATATTAACATGTGGTTTTGAACGATCATATTTTGCTTTTGCCATATTTTTCTCCTCCTTATTTAATACAATAATATTTTATATCAATTAGCAAAAAATATCAATACTTTTTTTATCAATTTAATTTTTTACTTTAAACTTTTGTAAAAATTTTTATTTTCTTCTGAAAAGACTATCAGATATAGGATCAAAATGCTCACTTTTTTCTGAACTAATATTAGATCCATAAAGAATATGAGCATTATCTATTGTAATATCAGAACAATCTTGACTAGGAGCCATCTTAAGTTCCTCAAATTTAACAAATTCTGATCCATCAACAGTTTTTTTCATATTCTCTACCGCTGTTTTTAGTCTTTCTAAATTCTTTTTAGTCTGTTCTGTGTCATGATTTAACATAACATCATTAACATTTATATGTTCATTTGAACGTACAAATTTTTCTCTCATATAAACCTCCTTTTTTATTTGAAACAGGAGCAAGCTCCTATTTCAATCAAAATTAGTTACCATTTTTCTTAATTACTTCTTCAGCAATGTTTCTTGGAACTTCTTCATAATGATCAAATACCATTACAAAGTTACCTCTACCTTGAGTATTACTTCTAAGGCTTGTAGCATATCCAAACATTTCTGAAAGTGGAACCATTGCATCAATTGCAAGAGCATTTCCACGAGATTCTTGACCCATAGGACGTCCACGGCGAGAAGTAATATCTCCCATAACATTTCCTAAATATTCATCAGGTACAACAACTTGTACTTTCATGATTGGTTCAAGAAGTACTGCTTTACATTTTGTTTTAGCTTCTTTTAAAGCTAAAGATGCAGCAACTTTAAATGCCATTTCTGATGAGTCTACTTCGTGGTAAGAACCATCAAATAATGTAGCTTTAATATCTATCATTTGGAATCCAGCAAGAACACCAGTTTTAAGTGCATCTTGTAATCCCTTATCTGTTACAGGTATATATTCACGAGGAACTACACCACCAACGATAGCATCAACGAATTCATATCCCTTTTCTGGATTTGGTTCGAATTTAATCTTAACATGACCATATTGTCCACGTCCACCAGATTGTTTGATATATTTACCTTCACATTCAGCAGCTTGAGTGATTGTTTCACGGTAAGCAACTTGTGGCTGTCCAATGTTTGCTTCAACATTGAATTCTCTTTTCATACGATCAACGATAATATCAAGGTGTAACTCACCCATTCCAGCGATTATTGTTTGACCAGTTTCATGGTTAGTAGATGCTCTAAAAGTTGGATCTTCTTCAGATAATTTTTGAAGAGCAACTGCCATTTTATCTTGATCTGCCTTTGATTTTGGTTCAACAGCAAGTTCAATAACTGGTTCTGGGAATACCATTGATTCAAGAATACATGGTTTCTTTTCATCACATAAAGTATCTCCTGTAGTTGTATTTTTAAGTCCTACTGCAGCAGCTATATCCCCTGTCCATACTTCATTAATTTCTGAACGGTTATTAGCATGCATAAGTAGAATACGTCCAATTCTTTCTTTAACATTCTTAGTTGCATTTAATACATAAGAACCACTTGATAAGTGTCCTGAATAAACACGGAAGAATGATAAACGACCTACGAATGGATCTGTCATGATTTTGAATGCAAGTGCTGAGAATGGTTCTGAATCACTTGGTTTTCTTTCAATTTCATTTCCATCTAAGTCTATACCTTTAATAGATTCTACATCTATAGGACTTGGTAAGTAATCAACAACTGCATCTAATAAAAGTTTTACTCCAGTGTTTCCTAAAGCAGTTCCACACATTACTGGGAAGAATTCAACAGCTAAAGTTCCTTTTCTAATAGCGCGTTTAATTAATTCAACACTTACCTCTTCTCCTTCAAGGTATTTTTCCATTAATTCATCATCGAATTCAGCAACTGCTTCAATTAATTCATTACGTTTAATTTCAGCAATATCTTTTAAATCTTCTGGAATATCAATAATTGTTGGTTCTTCTTGTTGTTTTCCATCATAATGATAAGCAGTCATTGTAACTAAATCTATAATTCCATCAAATTCTGATTCTGCTCCAATTGGCCATTCAATAGGTTTAGCATTAACTCCTAATCTTGAATCAATAGTTGATAAACTATATTCAAAGTTAGCTCCCATTTTATCCATTTTGTTACAGAAAATCATTCTAGGAACTTTAAATTCAGTAGCTTGTCTCCAAACAGTTTCTGTTTGAGGTTCAACACCAGCTTGAGCATCTAAAAGTGCAACAGCACCATCTAATACACGAAGTGATCTTGAAACTTCAACTGTAAAGTCTACGTGTCCTGGAGTATCTATGATATTGAATCTATGACCTTTCCAGTAAGCAGAAGTTGCAGCTGATGTAATTGTAATACCACGTTCTTGTTCTTGTGCCATCCAGTCCATTGTTGATTCACCATCATGTGTTTCTCCAATTTTATGAATTTTACCAGTATGGAATAAGATACGTTCTGAGCAAGTAGTTTTACCTGCATCGATATGTGCCATAATTCCAAAGTTACGAGTATTTTCTAGACTATATTCACGAGCCATAACTTAATTTCCTTTCTTAATTACCATCTATAATGAGCAAATGCTTTATTAGCTTCTGCCATTCTATGAGTTTCTTCACGTTTTTTAACTGCTGCACCAGTTCCATTAGATGCATCAATTATTTCATTAGCTAAATTATCAGCCATAGAGTGTCCTCCACGTAATCTAGCATAATTTACTAACCAACGGAATCCTAAAGCTTGTTTACGATCAGCTTTAACTTCAACTGGTACTTGATAGTTAGCTCCACCAACACGACGAGACTTAACTTCAAGTGCAGGCATAATATTTTCTAAAGCTTGATTTAAAACTTCCATAGGTTCTTGGTTAGTTTTTTCTTTAACTATATCCATAGCCCCATAAAAGATTTTTTGAGCAAGTCCTTTTTTACCATCTTTCATAATAGTATTAATTAACTTAGTTACTACTTTTGAATTATATATAGGATCTGCTAAAACGTCTCTTTTAACTGCACGTCTTTTACGCATTTAATTTCCTCCTTTATTTATTAATTATTATTTATTTTGCTGATTTTGGTTTTTTAGTACCATATTTACTACGTCCTTGACGACGTTTTTCGATACCAGCTGTATCAAGTGTTCCACGAACAATGTGATAACGAACACCGATTAAGTCCTTAACACGTCCACCACGTATTAATACAACACTGTGTTCTTGTAAATTGTGTCCTTCTCCTGGAATATATGCTGTAACTTCCATATTATTTGAAAGTCTAACACGAGCATATTTTCTTAAAGCTGAGTTTGGTTTCTTTGGTGTCATTGTTCCAACACGAGTACATACACCACGTTTTTGTGGAGCTGTTTTATTTGTTTGTACTTTATCTTTACTGTTATATCCAATATTTAAAACAGGTGATTTACTCTTTTTAGTTTTTTGAGTTCTTCTCTTTCTTACTAATTGATTAATTGTTGGCATAAATTTCTCCTTTCTTTCCACACCTCCAGGTGTTTCATTTTTATCCTAATTAAAGATTTGCCCGTAAGCAAATCCAAATTAAAATGCATAAATAATATATCATTTAAATATATGTTTGTCAACGTTTTTTTTACAAAAAAAGATTTTTTTAATCCCCTTTTTACTTAGTAAAATAATCTTTGTATTGTTGGATCGCTTACAAATTGATAATAATAATATAGAGATACACAAAAAGCAATAACAAGTACAAAAACATACCATACCATTGATCTTACTCCCCATTTAACCATAAACTACCTCCTAAAACAATATCTTATCTTCAGTTATATCTTTAAATTTATATAACTTTGCTGGTCTACCTTTTTTACTTTCACTCATTTTATTTAAATCTTCTATTACGTCTAATTTAATAAGTCTTTTTCTAAAATTTCTTCTATCATACTTTTTATTAAGTAAATCTTCATATATTTTTTGAAGTTCTGGTAATACAAACTCACCAGGATATAATTTTTTTATTGTACTATTTAGAACCAAATCTTTTTTTAAACATTCAATTAATTTATTTATATATATATCTTTATTTACATTTTCTATAGGCATTAAAATAAAATTATTTGACTTAATATTATCATAATTAACTATATCACTATAAAGAATAGATATTACTAATTTATCATCTTCTTTTTCACTAAATGTATAACATTGTTTTAAATTTAAATTATCAATATTTAAATTATTAGATATAAAAGTTTGATTTTCTATTTCAACATTATCTTTACACATAATAGTAAATAAATTATTACCACTTATAAGTAAATTAATTTTACCATCTACTATAGTAAATATACCTATTAAACTTTTTACTACAATTTCCATTTTACCCCTCTTTGTGTTCCAAATACACCTGTATTATATTATAAAAGTCTAATTTTGTCAAATCATAAGATATTCAATTAATTTATCTATTTTCTTATCTTTAAATACTATATCATATATTATATTTATTGTTGGTATTTTTATTTTCTTATTCTTTATTAGTTTATGAATACTTTTTAAAGTATATAACCCTTCTACTGTTATTGTATTCTTATATTCTTCAATTTTTTCCTTAGAATCCCCAGAACCTATTAATTTTCCAAAACAATAATTTCTACTCTTCTCACTTGTACAAGTTAAAAGTATATCTCCAAATCCAGCAAATGATAACACTGTTTTTTTACTACCTCCAAGAGCATGAATTAATGCCTTGATATCATGTAGTGACTGAGTTATTAATAAAGCTTGAGTAGTTATTGGATAACCAAGTCCATCTATCATCCCAGATGCGATTGCGATTATATTTTTAACAGCTCCACATACTTCTATTCCAATTATATCTGTCGTTGGATATAATTTAAAATGCTCATTTGCAAATGCACATCTTATTAATTCTCTTGTTTTCTTATTTTTAGAAGCAACAGATAAACCTACGGGAACTTTTTTTACTAAATCTATAGCAAAACTAGGTCCCGAAATAGCACCAATATTTTTTGTTTTTATTTGCTTTGATACCATATCATGTATAAATAGACAAGTACCTTGTTCTATACCTTTACTAGCTATACAGATATGCTGACTAGGTTTTATATATTTTTTTAATTCTTTGCAAACATCTGTAATAAATGCAGTTGGTATAGCAAGTACTATTAAATTACTATTATTTATTGATTCTTCTAAATTAGTTGTAATTTTAATTTCTTTATCTAATGTATACCCTTCTAGTTTTGGACTTTTTCTTGTTTCTAATAATTCTTTTTTTTCTTCTTCAAATGTAGTCCACATAACTACTTTATTCTTATTTTCTACAAGTATACTTGCAAGTGCAATTCCATAAGCACCTGTACCTAATACTGTTACTTTCATTATATCACCAAATACATTATAACATTATAGAAAAAAAATAGCAAAGAAATTGCTACTTTATTTTAGTTTGCCATATTTTTCTAATTAAATTTAAAGATAAAGTTGATAAAGTAAAACCTATTACTGGTACAAGTGAACTTAAAAAAATATTATCAAACTTTCTAATAACATAATAATATATAATTACAACTAAATAAGTTAAAATCATTATACTTATTTTTCTAGTCTAGCATGTTTCGCATTTTTTATTTAATTCTACTCTTTTATTTCTATCTTTTATATTTTTAATTCTTTCTTCTAAATTCATACTACTCTACTTATACAAAAATACTAGATATAATTAATAATATACAAATTATTAACACTATAAAACTTAGTTTGCTAATTTTAATTTTTTTGAAATCGTTTCTTTCTATAGTATCTCTTTTTTGTATAAATTTTAACCCAGTATGTTTAAAGTTTGTAACATCACTATCCGATAAAATAGCAAAAGACATACCATCATCAAGTTCAGTAAATTTAATATCTTTATTTAATTTTATTATATAAATAAAATACATTATATCAGCAGAAGCTCCACTTATATTTAATATAGATAAAATTGTAAGCAGCGGTAAATTAAATATAACTCCTATAATGTAAGTTACAATCCCTATATAAAAAAGTGGAAATAATAAGGAATTTAATATATTTTTTCTAGATACTTCTTCCCTGCAAAGACAATAAAAAATACCTTTTTCAAGTTCCATACCGAATGTAAGTTTTTTAAAGCTTGCACCATGTAATATGTAACCTAATGCATGTAATACTTCATGAAGTCCAAAATATAACATCATTATTGGTAATAATACTAAACAAAATTTAAAACTTTCTGAATATTCAAAGAATCCAATAATTATATCAGGAAAAAATAACAAAGTCATAACAAAAGCAAAAATAAATATAATATTAGCAACTATATTTAAAACATTTAAATTAATTTTAAAAATATAATACTCTTTTTTCATAATTAACTCCTAAGTAAATTCTATATTTATTTTAACATAAAACGAGTAAAAAAGATAGCAACTGCTATCTTATGAATTTAAAGATTCTGTTTCATATAAGTTTTTGTAAATTTTATTTGTTTTTAATAATTCATTATGACTTCCAGACGCTACTACTTTTCCTTTATCTACTATGTGTATAACATCTGAATCCATTATTGTAGATAACCTATGAGCAACTATTATTACAGTATGTTCTTTAACTAAGTTATCTATTGCCTTTTTTATATACTCTTGTGACTCATTATCAAGAGCAGAAGTTGCTTCATCAAAAAGTATAACTTTACTTTTCTTAGAAAGCGTTCTTGCAATTGATAATCTTTGTTTTTGACCACCTGATAAATTAACCCCGCCTTCTCCAAGTATAGTATCATACTTTTTAGGTAGCGACATAATATAATCATCTATGTAAGCCATTTTAGAGTATTTCCTTATTTCTTTTAGTGTTATGTTTTTATCTACTAATTCAAAATTTTCTTTTATTGTTTTATTAAATATAAAAGGTTCTTGTCTAATAATAGAAATATTCTTTCTAAGAGATTCTTCGCTTAAATCTTTTATATTTATATTATCTAATAAAATTTCTCCTTCTTTTGGATCAAATATCCTAGTAATTAAATTAAATAATGTAGATTTTCCTTGTCCAGATTTTCCTACTATAGCTATTTTTTTATTAGGTTCTAACGTTAAATTAAAATTATTTAAAGTAATATCTTCATCTGGGTAAGAAAATACTACATTTTTAAATTCTAATACCCCTTTTATATTAGATATATTTTTATTACCAAAACATTCATCTTGATATAATTTATTTTCTAATATTTCATTAACTCTTGTTATAGAAACTACTACTTTTTGATAAACTTGAGTTAAGTCATTTATATTTTCTATTAACCACATATATCTATAAATGTAATATGTCATTGCGATAAAGAATGTTAAAGATATTTGATTAAAATATAAAAGCACAACACAAGTAGCAAATACACCTACTTCTAATATAGCTTTTAAAAATCTAACAATAATATTAAATTCTTTTTGAATATCTATTTCTTTTTCTGATTTTTTATAAATAACTTTTATAATATCAGTCATATCACTAATTAAACTTGATTTTATTCCTAATGTTTTTATTTCTCTTATACCTCTAATTGATTCTGTTGTTAAGGATGTAAATTTATCTTGTTCTTTTTTTCTCTCTTTATGGATCTCTTTTAATTTAGGATTATATTTTTTTACTACTAAAAACAACAACAATAATAAAACTAATATTTCAACACCAATAATCCATGAATTTATAAACACATAAATTATTATTATTGATGATGCGACTAATGATGATATCATATTTAAAAGTCTTCCAAATGCAAAACTAAGTGTATCAGCATCATTAGTAATTCTATTAATTATTTCACCTGATGATGTCTTTTCAAAAGCAACTGCTGGTAAGTTTAATGCTTTTTTATATGTAAAAAAACCTAATTTACGAGTAAGTGCACTTTCTACTTTATAAAGTAATGAGTTGGCAAAATGAAGCAGACTACCATCAAGTGTTAATTCTATTAAAAAATATATTCCTAAATATATTAATGCTGCTTTTAATTCTAAATTAGTTATAGATTCTATAGCAGCACCATTTAAATATCCTGTAAATATTTCAGCTATTCCTGATATAAAAATTAAAATACTAGCTAAAACAAGTTTTCCCTTATCTTCTCCTATTAATTTTATTAGAGGTTTAAATTCTTTTAAATTTTTCATATAACCTCCTTGTACAAAAAAACTACTATAAATAGTAGTCTTATTTTTTTATAAGTTTTTAGTATGTGAAAAAACAAAGAAGTTCTCTCACACTATCTCTGACTACTATTTGATTATTAAAAACATTTAAATTAAACTTCTTCATATTTTCACTCCTTTCTCTTTAAATTCAAACAAATAATAACATTAATTCCATATTTTGTCAATAATTAATCTAGTTAAATGAAATATTACCACTTAATATATTTTTTAAATTTTTAAAGTATAGTTCAAATAAATTGCACTTATCTACATCATCAAGTACTGTTAAGTCAACTGTATTTATTGTTTTATTATCATTTTTTACATATAATTTGCCTACTACATCACCTTTTTTTATAGG
>JAZTXB010000158.1:0-3664 GCA_045636225.1 Bacilli bacterium | reverse complement strand
AAGGATAATCAGTTAATAGAAAAATTATTTAGTTTTGTTGATTCAAAAGAAAGATTTGAACCATATGTTGAATATGTAAAAAAGTATATGAAAGAAAGGAAGAATTAGTATGTTAGAAAAAAAATATAATCATATAGAGGTAGAAAAAGATAAATATAATAATTGGAAAGAAAAAGGATATTTTGAAAGTGGTGATTTAAGTAAGAAACCATACTGTATAGTTATACCACCACCAAATGTTACAGGAAAATTACATTTAGGACATGCTTGGGATACAACCCTTCAAGATATAATGATACGTTATAAAAAGTTAGATGGATATGACGCTTTATGGCTTCCAGGAATGGATCATGCTGCTATAGCAACTGAAGCTAGAGTAGTTGCTAGACTTAAAGATAATGGTATAAATAAATATGAATTAGGTAGAGAAGGTTTTCTTGAAGAATGCTGGAAATGGACTCATGAATATTCAGATAATATAAGAGCACAATGGGCTAAATTAGGTCTTACTTTGGACTATAGAAAAGAAGCGTTTACTTTAGATGAAAATTTATCATATGCAGTTAAATATGTATTTAAAAAATTATATGATGAAGGTTTAATTTATAGAGGAGAGAGAATAATAAACTGGGACCCAGTTGCTAAAACAGCTTTAAGTAATGAAGAGGTTATTTATAAAGATGATGAAGGTGCTTTTTATCATTTAAAATACTTTATAGAAGATAGTGATGAATATTTAGAAGTTGCTACAACACGTCCAGAAACTTTATTTGGAGATACAGCAGTAGCTGTAAATCCAGAAGATAAAAGATATAAACATTTAATAGGAAAAAATGTTGTACTTCCAGTACTTAATAAATTAATTCCAGTAGTAGGTGATGAACATGCTGATATGGAATTTGGTACAGGTGTAGTTAAAATAACTCCTGCACATGACCCTAATGACTTTGAAGTAGGAAACAGACATAACTTAGAAAGAGTAATAGTTATGAATGAAGATGCTACTATGAATGAAAATGCTGGTAAGTATGTAGGTATGACTAGAGAAGAATGTAGAGAAGCTTTAGTAAAAGATTTGGAAGAATCAGGAATACTTATTAGTATAGAAAAAATGACACATAGTGTAGGTCATAGCGAAAGAACTGATGCAGTAGTTGAGCCATATCTTTCTAAACAATGGTTTGTAAAAATGAGACCTCTTGCTGATAGAGTTTTAGATAATCAAAAAAATAAAGATACTAAGGTAAATTTTGTTCCTTCTAGATTTGAAAAAACTATGAATCACTGGATGGAAATAACTTATGACTGGTGTATTTCTAGACAACTTTGGTGGGGACATAGAATACCTGCTTGGTATAAAGATGATGAAATATATGTAGGAATAGAAGCGCCTGTTGGAGAAGAATGGGTTCAAGATAACGATGTTCTTGATACTTGGTTTAGTAGTGCACTTTGGCCTTTTGCTACTATGGGATGGCCTAATAAAACTGATGATTTAGATAGATATTATCCAAATGATGTACTTGTAACAGGTTATGATATTATACCTTTCTGGGTAAATAGAATGACTTTTGAAGGGTTACATTTTACAAATACTAGACCATTTAGAGATACTTTAATTCATGGACTTATTCGTGATAAACAAGGTAGAAAAATGAGTAAGAGTCTAGGTAATGGAGTAGATCCTATGGATGTAATAGAAGAATATGGATGTGACTCCCTTAGATATTTCTTAGCTACTTCGAGTGCTCCAGGTATGGATTTAAGATATGATGAAGAAAAAGTAAAAAGTACATGGAATTTTATCAATAAACTTTGGAATGCATCTAGATTTGTACTTATGAATATAGAAGATTTAAATAAAGAAAGTTATACTTTAAATAATTTAAATACGTGTGATAAATGGATATTAAATAAATTAAATAATTTAGTAAAACTTGTAAGAAAGCATATGGAAAAATATGAATTTAATGTAGTAGGTGCAGAATTATATTCATTCGTTTGGGATAATTTCTGCGATTGGTATATAGAACTTGCTAAACATAATATGAATAACACTACTAAGAGTGTACTTTTAAAAGTTCTTACTGATATTTTAAAACTATTACACCCATTTATGCCTTTTGTAACTGAAGAAATATATTCAATGTTACCAATTAAAGAATCAGAATCTATAATGCTTAGTAGTTATCCAAAATACAATAAAGAATATGAATTTGATGTAGAACTTGATTATACACTTGATTTAATTACTAAGATAAGAAAAATTAAGTTAGAAAATTCTATAAAAGAATATAGTATTTATTATAAAGAGTTAGATAATATAGAAATACTATCTAATATGTTAAAATTGAATATTGAAAATTTTATAACTACTAAAAATGAGTTAGATGAAATAGTAGTAGATAAGAATGTTTCTATTTTATATGATGGTTCTGATAATAAAGAAAAAGAAATGGAAAACTTATTAAAAGAAAAAGAAAGACTAGAAAGTAGTATAGCTAGAAGAGAAAAACTTTTAAGTAATGAAAATTATGTATCTAAGGCTCCTGCTAGTATAGTAGAACAAGAAAGAAATAATTTGAAACTTGAAAAAGAAAATTTAGAAGCAATTGTAAATAAATTGAAGTAAATGGAATATTTTACTTCTTTTTCTTTTTTTGTAGTATAATTAAATAGGTGATTAAATTGTATAGAAATACTTATGCAGAAATTAATTTAGATAACATAGAAAATAATGTAAAAAAAATAATAAATACATTTAATAATTATAAATATTATATTGGAGTAGTTAAAGCTGATTCTTATGGACATAATACAGAAAAAGTTGTTAAGGCTATAATTGATGGTGGATGTAATTATTTAGCTGTATCATCACTTGATGAAGCAATTGAAGTAAGAAAATATTTTGATATTCCAATACTTTGTTTAGGTATAATTCATCCTGAATATATGGATATGTGTATAAAAAATAACATAGATATAACAGTTACGAATATAGATTATTTAAACCAAGTAAAAGATTATAATATTAATATTCATATAAAAATAGATACTGGTATGAATAGATTAGGTGTAAAAAGTAAAAAAGAATTTGATTTAATTATTAATGAACTTAAAAATAGTAAATTGAAATTAAAGGGATTATTTACTCATATATATGAAGCAAGTAATAAAAAAATAATAGAAAAACAAATAACTAATTTTAAAAATATTACTAGTAATATAGATTTAAATAAGATAGAAATGGTTCATATTGCTCAAAGTGATACTTTAATTAATTATCCTAAAATAGATTTCTGTAATGGATGTAGACTTGGAATAATTATGTATGGATTAAATGAAAATAAATTAGATTTAAAAGATACTTTTTCTTTGTATAGTGAGGTTATAGAAATAAAAAAATTAAAAAAGGGTGAAGTAGTTAGTTATAATGGTAATTATAAAGCAAAGGCTGATGAATTAATAGGTGTTGTATCTATTGGATATGCAGATGGAGTAAATAGAAAACTTACTGGTGCTTATGTATATATAAATAATAAAAAATACAAAATAATTGGCAATATTTGTATGGATATGTTAATGATAAAAATAGATGAAAGTATAAAGTTATATGATAAAGTTTATATTTATAAAGATATAGAACATATAAAATATTTAAAAA
>JAZTXB010000157.1:0-3880 GCA_045636225.1 Bacilli bacterium | reverse complement strand
TATAGATTAAAAACTTAATTTAACCAAAAAATTAGGTTTTTTTTCAAATTAATTTAACCAACCGCTATTTTCTATGATAAAATAATATGCCAAAACACAACTCATGTGTAGAAAGGAATGAAAGGCATTTAAGGTTAATATATACAAAAAGAAGAGAAAGCCCCACAAGCTCTCTCTCCGATAACCTTAAATTGCCTTTCGGCATTAATTATGATAACCTTAAATTACGAAAAAAGCAATACTATTTTGAAAAAAACTATCCAAAATTACTTAAATACTGTTAATTTTGGTGTTTTAGAGTGCCCTAATTGTCATTCTAACGATATTATTAAATGGGGATTTTATGAAAGAGGCATTCTTTTTTTCTCCGATTCAGAACAATCTAATGTTGAATATGATTATATTAAAGTTCAAAGGGTTAAATGCAAATCTTGTAGTAAAACTCATGCTTTACTTCCTATTGGTATCATTCCTTATAAACAATTATCTTCCGAAATAATTATTAGTGTTATTAATGAAATTGCTTCTACTAATATAGAAACTGCTTTTTCTGTGTTTAATTTTATAAGTGAATATACTATTAAAAAACTTTGGCTTGATTTTAAAAAGAAACATTTCCCTTTATTAAGTACATTAACTAAAACTAGAAATGTACTTAAGGCCCTTTCTTCGCTAAAAGAAAATATTAATACCCAACTTGCTTATATTCATAATTATAAGCGCGCTTTTATGCAAATTAAATTAGTTTGTGTAAATGTTACGTATATTCGTGTGCCTTCACCAACATAACTATGGACTTATAACGCTTTAAAATTTGGTTTATACTATTTCACGAAAGGAGGAAATGGTATAAATGTCTAATTTTTATAATGATATTGGTCTTTTTCGGTTCAGTATTATATCACCAATTATAAATGATACTCATAATTGTAGTTCAATTTCTGAGTACATTAGATTTGCTGCGGCCAAAACTTATACTTTTGATGATAAAAAATATACTTTTTCTGAAAGTTGCATTAAAAACTGGTATCTTTCTTATAAAAAGCATGGTTTTGAAGCTTTACAATCTAAACAACGAAACGATAAGAATAAATCAAGAAAGTTAAACGATGAAAGTATTTTAAGGATTATGGAATTGAGAGATGAGTATCCTAATATTACTGGTACTTCTATATATAATAAGCTTATAGAAGAAAACTATATTCATAAAAATAAAATATCTTTAACTACTTTACTTAGGTTTTTGAAAAACAATAATTTAAAAGCTAATCAAGTATGTAATATTGAAAGAAGGATGTTTGAAATGGAACATGTTAATGATTGTTGGCAAGCGGATACTAGTGTTGGACCATATATTAAAATTGATGGTATAAAATATAGAACTTATATTATTATGTTTATTGATGATAAATCAAGACTAATTATGGGTTATGATATTTTCTTTAATGATACGGCTATTAATATGCAGAAAGTATTTAAAAATGCTATTAAAACTTATGGAAAACCTAAAAAATTATTTGTAGATAATGGTGGCCCTTATGATAATAAGCAGCTTGCTTTAATATGTGCTTCTTTAGGTATAGAATTAATTCACGCAAAACCATACACGCCAGAAGCTAAAGCTAAACAGGAACGTTTATTTAGAACTATTAAAGATGGTTGGATGAGATGCACTGATTGGAATTTATTTACTAGTTTAGATGATATTCGTAAAAGTTTATCTGAATATTTATATAATCATTATATAAATAAAGTTCATTCGGTAATTAAAATGACACCAAATGATAGATGGCATCAAGAATATAATTTGATTAAATTCGTTGATGATGAATTTGTTGAAGAGATGTTTCTACATAGAACAACTCATAAAGTTAGAAAAGACAGAACTATTAAATTTAAAAATGAATACTATGAGTTACCATACAAATATGTTGGTAAAACTGTAGAACTTAGATATGAACCTACCAATTTAGATAAGTTATTTCTATATGAAAGTAATCAAAAGATAGAAGATGTTTATAAGGTTGATAAGGTAGCTAATAGTAAAAGCAAAAGAAAGAATACAATAGATTATTCAAAAGCTTTAAATGATGAAAGAGATATTTGTGAAAAGGAGGAAATTTAAATGTATACATCATATTATGGGATGAGTTCAAATCCCTTTTTAAAAGAAACTGATACAAAATATGCTTATCAAAGTGAAGATTATAAGCAAATAATTAATAGACTTAATTATTTAAAAGAAATTAAAGGAATTGGTTTATTTACAGGAACTCCTGGTTTAGGTAAAACCTTTATAATAAGAAGTTTTATTAATAGTTTGAATAAAGATTTATATAAAATAATTTATATTTCAGCCACTAAAAATAGTGTATATGATTTTTTTAAGATGATAGCTTCAAGTTTAGATATAGATGCGGGAGTGTGTTATAAAACAGAACTTTATAAAAAGATTCAAGCTGAAATTATTAGATTAGTTAAAATAGAAAGAATTGAGCCAATAATTATAATTGATGATGCTCAAAATCTATCAAGAGATATTTTAACAGAAATGAAAGTTTTATTTGATTTTGAAATGGATTCAAAAGACTATACAATGATAGCTTTAGTAGGTTATCCAGAATTAAAAGAAGAATTACAAAAAAATGTTTATAATTCATTAACGCAAAGAATTTTAGTAAACTATAGTATGACAGGATTATCTAGAGAAGAAACAAAGGAATATTTAACTACAAGATTATCTTTAGCCGGAGTAAATAATGAAATATTTACAGAAGATGCTTTAAATTCTTTATATTCTTGTAGTAAATCTTCCCCTAGAAGATTAAATACTTTAGTATTAAATAGCTTATTATTAGGTAGTCAACAGAAAAGTTTAAAAATAGATTCAAGTATAGTAATGTTAGGAAAGGAAGAAATGGATTTAAAATGAAAGAAGTAAATTATTTTGAATTAGCGATTGAAGAAATATTAGAAATGATAAAAGAAAATATATTTGTATATTTAGCTTGGGGTGATGAAACATTTGTTAAATTAAGAAAGTACTGTGTAGAAAACTATGACAATGAATATAAAAACTTAAGTTATGACAAATTATCATCATTCACAAAAGAAGCATTAGGGGAATTAATTGATTGTCCCTTTTTATACGATTTTAGACCACTAGAATAATTAGTGGTTTTTTATGATATTTAGTGTACTTTGGTCTATGATAATTAAAAATCAAGAGCGAACAAAGTGAGTTCATCTAGACTCTTGATTTTAATTATCATAGTAATAAAATGTTCTTCCAAACAAAGTTAACTTTTGTTTGTTATATATCAATTATTATACTTATGGGTGTTACTATAGCTATAAATAGGATAGTATAAAAAACCAATGTATCAAGATAGTTTTATCATCTATTCTAACTCTTATACATTGGTTAAATTATTTTGAAAATATTTAGTTAAATTAATTTGCAAATCTATAATTTTTTTCTTCTCAAAATTATAAAAATTATCTCACTACGAAAAGGCCTTTCCAGGTCAAAAAAATTTTTTTGAAAAAATATAGTGATTTCAAAGAACAAATATAGTATAATTTAAGTATCAAATCTTAACTGAAAATTTGTTTCTATATGGTTAAGATCTGAGTGTGTTGAAGTAAGTGTGTGTAGAATGAGTTCACTTACTTCTTTTATTTTTAGTTTTAATGATTTAACTAAAAGACTTCCTTGTTCTAATAATTGTCTAATTGTATGAGCAAATTGAATAAAAAAATAGTGATTTTTCATAGCTGTATCATTTCTACTATTTAAATGTGTAATGCGGTTGTTTTATTATTTTTTTCTTCAGTAAATTTAATCATATGAAACTTGTGTCCTTTATATTTATAATTT
>JAZTXB010000156.1:0-14726 GCA_045636225.1 Bacilli bacterium | reverse complement strand
TAAAATAAAAGAAATAGAAAAATTAAAAAATGAGTTAAATATAAAAGAAACAAATTTAAATAAAATAAAAGAAGAATTAAAAAGTAAGGAAAATAAATTGATTAGCTTAGAAAAAGATGTTATAAGTAGAGAGCAAGAATTATTAAAAGTGAAAGATAATGCATTAGTTGTTAATGTTCCTAACACTTATAAAAGAAGTTATAATAAATCGATATCATTAATACTAATTTTTATTGGAAGTTTATTTATAATTTATGGTATGAAAAAAGTTACTAATTATTAGTAACTTTTTTTACGTCGTTTATTATTGGCAAAATAATTGGATATCTACCTGTTTTATCATATATAAACGAAGTTAGATTAGTTGTTAAATCTGCTTTAATATCATTAAATATGCAATTCTTTTTAAGTCTATTATTAATAATATTAGTTGCTTCATTTTCTATTTCTTTTAATAATTCTAAGTTTTCTTGAATAAGTACGAATCCTCTTGTTGTAATATTAGGTGCTACTACTAATTCTTTTTTAGAAGTATCTATATTTGCAATTACAACAACAATACCATCATTAGACATTATTTTTCTTTCTCTCATGACAGCGTTTCCTATTTCACCAATACGATTACCATCTACATATATATCGCCTGATTGAATACTTTTATCTTTTTTTATAATTCCTTTTCTTAAAGATAGTACTTCACCATTTTCAAGAACAAAAGTATTTTCTTTAGGAATACCACATTCAATAGCTAAATCTGCATGGCTTTTAAGCATTCTATATTCACCATGAAATGGCATAAAGTATTTTGGTTTAATAAGTCTTAGCATTAATTTTAATTCTTCTTTATTACCGTGTCCTGATGTATGTACATCATTAAGCGATGTATTAGTATAAACTTTAACTCCTTGTAAATATAGTTTGTTTATTATTTTAGAAATACCTAAAGCATTACCTGGAATAGGTGATGATGAGAATATAACTACATCATCATCTTGTAACCTAATTTGCCTATGAGAATTGTTTGCTATACGAGAAAGAGCTGCAAGTGGTTCTCCCTGCGAACCTGTACAAAGAAGACATACTTCATTAGATGGAAGTTTATTTGCTTCTTCCGGAGTTACAAATATTTCTCTATGTTTAATATAACCAGAGTTTAAAGAAATCTCTATGTTATTTTCCATACTTCTACCAAATATAGCTATTTTCCTATTATTTCTTTTACAAGTATCAACGATATGTTTTAATCTATATATATTTGATGCGAATGTAGCTATTATAATTCTACTATTATGTTTCATAAATATATGTGATAAAGCTTCATCTACTTTTGATTCACTTATACTCATACCTTCATTTAATGCATTTGTACTATCACTAAGTAAAAGTGAAACACCTTTTTCACCAATGCTAGCCATTTTATGAATATTAGCCATAGGTCCAATAGGAGTTAAGTCGAATTTAAAGTCTCCTGTTGTTACTATAGTTCCGTTTGGTGTATGAATTACAATACCATGTGAATCTGGAATAGAGTGTGTTGTTCTAAAAAATTCAACTGACATATTTTTAAATTTTATTTTTGTTTTTTCATCATATGCATAAAGATTTTTGTAATTAATATTTTTTTCTTCTAGTTTTTTTCTAATTAATCCAGTGGCTTGATTAGGCGCATATATTGCTGGAATATCTATTGTACTTAATAAAAAAGGAATTCCACCTATATGATCTTCATGACCATGAGTTATAAAAAGTGCTTTTATTTTAGTTTCATTTTTCTTTAAAAATGTAAAATCTGGAATAATATAATCTATACCAGGCATATCATCAGACGGAAAAACTATACCAGCATCTGTTATAACAATCTCATTACCAGTCATTATACAATACATATTTTTACCGACTTCTCCAAGTCCGCCTAGCGCAAAAATTTTTGTGTCTGGCACATTATTAATTAATTTCAAGATTAACCTCCTTTCTTTTTTAGTTTAATTCGACTATACAATTATACTATTAATTTATAAGTTTGTCTAGTCAAAGAAAAAAAGCCATATGGCTTTTTATCTATTGTAGAATTCAACTATTAATGATTCGTTAATTTCTCCATTTAATTCAGTTCTTTCTGGGTATCTTACAAATGTAGCAGCCATTTTAGCTTCGTCATAAGTAATGAATTCAACACGTTTAGAAAGAGCTTCTAAAGAAGATTTAACGATTGTTAATTCTTTATCAGAATCTTTTAAAGAAATAACATCTCCTGGAACACATCTATAAGAAGGAATATCAACTTTTTTACCATTAACAGTTACATGTCCGTGGTTAACTAATTGTCTAGCTCCTCTTCTTGTAGTAGCAAATCCAATACGATATACTAAGTTATCTAATCTACTTTCTAGTAATTTGAATAAGTTTTCACCATGAACACCTTTCATTTTACCAGCTTCTTCAAAAGTTTTTCTGAATTGTTTTTCGTTTAATCCGTACATAAATCTAACTTTTTGTTTTTCTTGTAATTGGGTACCATAGTTAGATAATTTTTTAGCTTTTTTACTTCCATGAGCTCCTGGAGCATATGGTTTTCTTGCTAGTTCTTCACCAGTTTCAAGAGTAGAAAAACCTAAACGACGGCTTACACGATAACTTGATTTAGTGTATCTTGCCATAATTTTCTCCTTTCTTACGAAAAGACGATTCCTGTCTAATTATAGGGTGTTTATTTTAATACGTTCGCTATTAAGCTTTAGTTACTGATAAACCATTTGGAATAAACACGTTATAAAAATCAGCAATTGCTTCCAATTCGCAAGATTAATTATATAATTAAATTAAAATAAAGTCAAGTTTTTTATAGTATTTATAAAAAAATATTGACTTTGAATAGTGGGATAATATATCATTATGTTAGGAGGGTAAGGTTATGACAGATTTTGATAAAAAATACTTAGAATTGGCTAAAAGAATATTAACAGAAGGGGTAGAGGTAGAAAATAGAACAGGTATAAATTCAATAAAAGTTCCGTCTCACAATTTTCATTTTGATTTAGAAGAGGAATTTCCGATTCTTCAAACTAAACAATTATTTTTTAAAAACGCAATAACAGAAATACTTTGGATATATCAAGTGCAAAGTAATGATGTAAGGTGGCTTCATGAAAGAAATAATCATGTATGGGATGAATGGATGGTAGATTCAGATGGAATTTATAGAACTTATACAAAAGATGAAGAAGGAAATAAGATATTAAAAAGTGAAAAAGAATTTGGATTAGAATATGCAAATACGATAGGAACAGCTTATGGTTGGATTGTAAAAACATATAAACTAATTGATAAATTATTAGATGCTTTAAAGAATAATCCAAAAGATAGAAGACTTATTATGTCTTTGTGGCAAGATATTCATTTAGCCACTGCAGTTTTACCATCTTGTGTATGGTCTAGTGAATGGGATGTAACTGATGGAAAATTAAATGCTTGTGTTCATCAAAGAAGTTGTGATGTACCACTTGGACTTCCTTTTAATGTAACACAATATGCAACTCTTTTAAGTTTAATAGCTAATGTAACAGGATTAAAACCTGGAACTCTTGATTGGTCAATTAAAGATGCTCACATATATGTAAATCAAAAAGAAGGAATAGAAGAGCAAATACAAAATGGTAAAATTCTTGAAAGTTTAGATGACTTTTCTAAAAAAGAATTACTTTTTATTAAAAGTGAATTAGAAAAGATTAAGGACAAAGATGAGTTAGATAAAGTTCAAGAAAAAACATTAAGCGCTCTTGATATAGCTTTATCAGATGAAAAACCATATTTATGGGTAAATCCAGAAATTAAGAATTTCTATGATTACGATAATACAAGAGATTTGAAAGATATTAAAATAAAAGAATATAAACATATGGGAAAAATTAATTTTCCAATAGCGCAATGAGGATTTTATGGATATAAATTTAATAGCGGCAATAGGAGAACATAATGAACTTGGTAAAAACGGAGATTTAATATGGAACTTTAAGGAAGATATGAAGTTTTTTAAAGAAACTACTATGGGTCATCCTGTTGTTATGGGAAGAAAAACATTTGAATCATTATCAAAGCCGTTATCAGGTAGAAAAAATATTGTAATAAGCAGAAATGAAATAAAAAACGATGAAATAGAAGTGTATAAAAGGATTAGAAAATTTCTTTTAGACTATAAAGAGTTTACTGATGATATATTCGTAATTGGTGGTGCCTCTTTATATAATCAATTTATAGATTTAGCTGGAAAAATGTATTTAACTGAAATAGAAGCATCAGATACGAAAGCAGATGTATTTTTTCCAAAATTTAAGAAAGATGAATGGGATAGACAAATTTTAGCTCAAAAAGAAGAGAACGGCATAAAGTTTAATCATGTTCTGTATAAAAGAAAAATTTAAGTGTAAACAAGTATATATTTTTACAAAAAATATACTTGTTTTTTTGTTTTAATAATAATATAATGGTGATATAAAGATAGGAGAGATAAAATGAGAAAAGGATTTACATTAATAGAACTTTTAGCAGTAATAGTAATACTAGCGATAATAGCGCTTATTGCAACACCAATAGTACTGAACATAATAGATGATTCAAGACAGTCAAGTACATTAAGGAGTGCAGATTTTTATTTAGATGCAGTAGAATATACAATCGCAAATGCAGTGTTATATGAAGGTGGAATAGAAAATGGAGACTATCCAATAGATAATAATGGAAATCCATGTATGGTCGCATTAACTAACGGAACATGTCCAGAGGATAAAACTTTAACAGTAGAAGTAAATGGAGAAAAACCAAGTAGTGGTACAATAACAATAGAAAATGGAAACATAAAAGATATATCAATAAACTTAAATAATAAGGTAGTAGTAAAAAATGACAAAGGTGAATTAAAGTATAAAATAAATCCATGTCAAAAAGTATCAGGAGATAAAAATACACCAGGGTCTGAATATGAGTGTGAAGTAAAACCTGGAGTAAAATATACTTTTTATGTACTGAGTCAAGAAACTGATGGGACAACAAATTTAATAATGGAAGGAAATATATGTGAAGATGGAACAATGGCAACATCAGAAAATAAATGTGCAGTAGCATGGTTAAGTAGAGATGTGGCTAATATAATTCCTTATGACGAAGATAATTGTTATAGAGAAGAAGGATGCACATCAAATGATAAAGGCCCAATAACTGCAATGAATCACATATATAATGCAACGGATGATTGGGAAAATATACCAAATATCAAAATGAATTATATAGATAAAGGTAATGACGGAAGTATAGAAGAAAATGGATACGGAACTATAAAAACAGAGAATAATACAACAACAATAACAAAGATGGATGAAACAACCATAACAGCTACTTATACAAATTTAAAAGCAAGAATACCAACTCATAGTGAGATAACTACTCTAGGTTGTTATGATCAAACACCACCAGAATATATGACAACATGCCCAGAATATGTGAGAACTAATTTAGATGGAATAACGGGATATATGTTTATAGATTCTTTTAGCCATGGATCAATGTGGGGATTCTATGCTTATGGGAGTGCGTTTAATGTTGATGTTACTGATACTGATTTTGGAGTGCGTCCTGTTATAAATGTACAGCTTTAAATATTAAAATAATATGTCTACAAACTTTTTAATTAGTTTGTGGACTTTTTTGTTTATTAAATAAAAAAATATGTCGAAAAATATAAAATATGTGATATAATTATAATAGGTGATACTAATGGATAATATAACACTAATTATGATAACTCTATTTTTTATTTCATCTGGACTTATTATAATGGTTTTAAATCTTATTCAAGGAAGAAAAAATAAAAAGATTAAAAGGACTTTGGAAAAGTTAGAGATAGAAAAAAATAAATTGGCTACATCTCCAATAGTACCAGAACTTGCCAAGGTAGAAGCTTTCTTAAATAATGATAAATTGAAAGAATTATATGATGAATGGACAAAACGTTTAAATCAAATAAAAGAAGTTCAAATACCTAAGCTATCTGATATGATATTAGATGCTGAATATTCTTTGTCTCAAATGGATTATAAAAGTACTACATATAAAATTGCTAAGTTAGAGATGGAACTTTATAAGGTTCGTACTAGTTCTGATTTCTTGTTTGGAGAAATAAAGGATTTAACATCTAGTGAAGAGAGAAGTCGTACTATTGTTACTGGTTATAAAGCTAGGTATAGAACCTTGTATGAAAAGTTTGTTGAGTCAAAAAATGATTATGGAGTATTTGATAAAGTAGTTGAGGAACAGTTCAGTGTAATTGCGAAAAGATTTGAAGATTTTGAAACTATTATGGATAATAATGAATTTACTGAAGTAGATAGTCTATTAAATATAATAGATGAACTGCTTAATCATATAGCTGTTGTAGTAGAAGAAGTACCTTCAATAGTCCTTATGATTACAAGTATTTTACCAAAAAAAATTAGTGAAATTGAAACAATTTATAATAATATGATTGAACAAGGTTATCCTTTAGATTATTTAAATGTAGAATATAATATACAAGAAGTAAATAAAAAAGTTGATGAAATTGTTAGTAGAACAGAAAAGTTAGATATGAATGAAAGTCTAATAGAATTGAAAGTATTACTTGAATATTTTGATACTTTATATAATGATTTTGATAAGGAAAAGAATTCAAGAAAAAATTATGAAGATAAGGTAATATCTTTTAGTACGAAATTAACTAAGATGAATTCTGTTGTAGACCAAATTTTTAATGAAATAAATGATATTAAAAATGTTTATAATTTAAAAGAAACTGATATTAAAGAGCTTAATAAAATAAGAAGTGAGCTATTTGATTTAAATACTAATTACAAGGTATTACAAGATCATACTAAATTTAATAATACGTTTGCTTTTTCTAAATTAGAAAGAGAAATAGAAGGTTTGTCTAATAATTTATCTCATACTGAGGAAAATTTAAATCAAACGCTTAATATAATTGGAAGTATGCACGATGATGAAGTAAGAGCTAGACAACAATTAGAAGAAATAAAAGGCGTTCTTAAAGATTCTAAATTATTACTTAGAGAGTATAAATTACCAGTAATTCCAGAACAGTATTATGTTGAGTTAAATGAAGCAAATTCAGCTATTAAAGAGATAATTAAGGAATTAGAAAAAAAACCTATAACTATAGAAGTTTTAAATACTAGAGTTGATACTGCTCGTGATTTAGTATTAAAATTATATACTAGAACAAGAGAACTTCTTAAAAATGCTAAATTTGCAGAAAAAACAATTGTTTATGGAAATAGATATAGAAGTTCAAATGAGGAAGTTAATAATAATCTTAGTATGGCAGAAAAATTATTTTATAGAGGTGAATATAAAAGAGCATTTGAGGTATCTATAAATGTTTTAAACAAAGTAGAACCTGGAATATATGGTAAAATACTAAATTTATATAGTACAAAAGAAAAATAGA
The DNA here is from genome assembly GCA_045636225.1 of Bacilli bacterium. Lineage (GTDB taxonomy): Bacteria > Bacillota_I > Bacilli_A > RF39 > UBA660 > UMGS1613. The sequence continues at coordinate 7,234 of JAZTXB010000156.1, read as the reverse complement.
AAAAAGTATTCACAAAATAAAAAAAATATGCTAAACTATATGACATATAACGAAATGCGTTGATTGAGACACGATTATTAATAATTACTTTAAAGAGAGTTAGTGGTGCTGGGAACTAATATGTAACTTAATAATTACTACTCATGAGCTGATGTTGAAAAATATTCCGGTTAGCGCCGTTATCTTAATTAAGGTATAAATAGGATGGTACCGCGTATAAACGCTCCTGTAATAAGGGCGTTTTTTTTGTAGGTGAGTTAGTATGTCAAAAAAATGTAATAAAGAATTTAAAAAATTAGAAAAGAATAATTCAATAAGTATAAAGATGTTTTTAATATCGTTTTGTGGTATATATCAAAAAGAATTATTTGATAAAAAAATATCGCATGAAACTATTAAACATTTATTTCCATATCTAAAGCGAACCAGCTTTGAGTATGTTTAAAAAAATGCTAATGAAGTTTATATTGGAAATATAATTTTAGTGAAAGATTCATATGAAAATGTTGTACCATATTTGAAACCTGATATAAAAGAATCAGAAAAAAATAAAATGATAGAGGTAGAGTTTGATAATATACTAGAACAAGAGGAAATTGTTTCTGATAATTTTGATAGGGTTTTAGATTTAGAAAATTTATCGTTGTATGAATTAGAAGAATTAGCTAAAGAATATAAAGTACAAAAAAGAATTACAGAATATAGAAAAGTATGTAGATTAATTAAAAAGAATGCTGATGTTGTTGCTAATAAACAATATCATAAAAAGAAAGTATTATTGAAAGGAATTGATGAATATGATAAATATTAAAGAAAATGAAAAATTAAATATGTTAAATCATAGTTGTGCTCATTTACTTGCGCATGCTGTAAAACATTTATATCCAAATGCTAAATTTTGGGTAGGTCCTGTTGTAGAAAATGGATTTTATTATGATATTGATTTGGGTGATGATGTACTTACTGAAGAAGATTTAGGTAAGATAGAAAAAGAAATGAAGAAAATATCTAAATCTGATAAGTTAATTAAAAGAATAGAATTATCTAAAGGAGAAGCTTTAGAAATGTTTAAAGATGATTTATATAAATTAGATTTAATCGAAAGAATGGATGAAAATGAGACTGTAATAACTGCATATAAACAAGATGATTTTATTGATTTATGTAGAGGTCCTCATATGCCAACTACAAAATCTATGAAGTATTTTAAATTACTTAAATTTAGTGGAGCTTATTGGAAAGGTGATGCTAAAAATAAAATGCTTCAAAGAATATATGGCGTATGTTATGAAACAGAAGAAGATTTAAATGCTCATTTAGAATTTTTAGAAGAAGCTAAGATGAGGGACCATAGAAAAATTGGAAAAGATTTAAATATATTTATGTCTCATGACTTAGTAGGTAAGGGTATGCCTTTATGGCTTCCTAAGGGTGCTTTAATAAGAAAACAATTAGAAAATTATATATATGAAAAAGAAAGAAATATGGGATATTTGCATGTGTATACACCTTGCGTAGGAACTGTAGATTTATATAAAACTTCTGGGCATTGGGATCATTATAAAGAAAACATGTTCCCATCTATGAAGGTAGATGAAGAAGAGTTTGTTCTTCGTCCTATGAATTGTCCACATCATATGTTAATTTATGGTAATGAACTTCGTAGTTATAGAGAGTTGCCTATAAGAATTGGTGAATTTGCAACTGATTTTAGATATGAAGCAAGTGGGGCTGTAAAAGGACTTGAAAGAGTTAGATGTATGTGTCAAAATGATGCTCACCTTTTTGTAAGAACTGATCAAATAGGGGAAGAGTTTAAAAAAGTAGTATCGCTTATTCTTGATGTATATAAGGATTTTGGCTTAGAAAATTATAAATTTAGATTGTCATTAAGAGACCCTTTAGATAAAGAAAAATATTTTGATGATGATCAAATGTGGAATGAAGCAGAAGCAAAATTAAGGGAAGTATTAAAAGAACTTGGTGTTGAGTATTTTGAAGCTATAGGTGAAGCTGCTTTTTATGGGCCAAAACTTGATGTAGAAGTAAAACCTGCTGTTGGACCTGAAATAACGCTTTCTACTTGTCAATTAGATTTTTTACTTCCAAGAAAATTTGAATTATCTTATGTAGATAGTGATGGTAGTAAAAAAATACCAGTGGTGCTTCATAGAGCTATATTTGGAACATTTGATAGATTTACTGCATTTATTTTAGAAGAAACAAAGGGAGCTCTTCCAGTATGGCTTGCTCCAGTACAATTAAATGTAATACCAGTAAATAATGAATATCATTTAGATTATGCTAAAGAAGTGTTTGAAGAATTAAAAGAAAATGGTTTTAGAGTAGAGCTAGACGATAGAGAAGAAAAATTAGGTTACAAGATGAGAGAATCAGTAATGAAAAAAATACCTTATTCTATAATATTAGGACAAAAAGAAGTAGATAGTAAGAATATAAGTTATAGAGTTCATGGTAGTGAAGAGACTAAAACTATATCTAAAGAAGAATTTATCAAATTAATAAGCGATAAAATAAATTCAAAAGAAGTTTAAAAAACTTCTTTTTTTTATAAAAATATATTGATTTTTATAAATTATATGATATACTATTATTAGTAATCATTACTGATAAGGAGAATTTATGAGAAATACTAAACAGAGGGAATTAATACTAGATATTATTAATAATAGTTATAATCATCCTAGTGCTTATGATATTTATTTGGAATGTAAAAAAGAGATATCTAATATCAGTCTTGGTACTGTTTATAGAAATTTAAATACTTTAATTGAATCTAATAGTATTCAAAAAATTAAGTCAGTAGATAATATTGATAGATATGACAAAATACTTAATCATTCACATTTTATTTGTATTAAGTGTAATAAAATTATTGATATTAACGAAAAAAATGTTTATAATGAATATATAGGTGATAATAAAGTTTTAAGTTGTAAAGTTACCTATGAAGGTATATGTAAAAAGTGTTTAGAAAAGGAGAATTAATATGGAATTAAAAGGAAGTCGTACTGAACAAAATTTAATGGCTGCGTTTGCAGGAGAAAGTCAAGCTAGAAATAAATATACTTATTTTGCTAGTAAAGCTAAAAAGGAAGGATACGAGCAAATAGCTGCTATTTTTGAAGAAACTGCTAATAATGAAAAAGAGCATGCTAAAATATGGTTTAAATTATTAGAAGGTGGAGCAGTAAAATCAACACCAGAAAACTTAAAGGCTGCTGCTGAAGGTGAAAATTATGAATGGACTGATATGTATGCAGAATTTGCTAAAGTAGCAAAAGAAGAAGGTTTTGATCATATTGCATTTTTATTTGAAGGTGTTGCTAAAATAGAAAAAGAACATGAAGAAAGATATAAAAAATTACTTAAGAATATTGATGATGAATTAGTATTCTCAAGTGATGGAGATACAATTTGGATGTGTCGTAATTGTGGTCATATAGTAGTAGGTAAAAAAGCACCTAATCTTTGCCCAATTTGTGAACACCCACAAAGTTATTTTGAAAGAAAAGCAAATAATTATTAAGAGATTATTAAATCTCTTTTTTTGTATTGTAATTTTTTTAATATTTGATATAATTAAATAGTAAGAAAGTAGGGGTAAAATGAGAAATAAATTAATATTTAGAATTTTAGGAGCACTTGCATCAGCACTTATTATAGTATCTGTATTTATACCTTTTGTAAGTGTAACTGGTTATTCGCAAAGTTTATGGCAAACACATTCAGCTGTAGGAACTTTATATTTTCCAATAATGATTATTGTATTTGGAGTTATTGGTGTATTAGTTTTTTCAACTAATATAAAAATTGAATTAGCATATTCAAGTACTGGTGCATTATTATTCTTTTTAATAATGCAAACGATTCCTATTATAGATCAAGGTACCTTTAATACTTTAGGAGTAGGGTATTATTGTCTTGCTGTTGGAACTGTATTAACTGGTATTTTTGCATTTTTGTGTGGTTTAAAGAGTAAAAAAAATATTACTGAAAATAAAGATAATACTTTAAAACAAGAATCTATGCTTAGTCAAATTGATAAACTATATAATAATGAAACATCACAAACAGTTGAAATGCCAATTAATCAACTAGATGTTATCCAACCTTTACAAGCAAATGATATTTCAAAAATCCAATCAAATGAATTTGCTAATCATATAGAACCAATTGAAAATAGTCTGCCAGTAGAACAAACAATTACTGATATAAATAATGAACAGAAAATGCAACCGATATCTAATATAAATGATGAATACCCACAAGTGCAAAATATAAATAATATCTCGTCTGTAAATAATGATATTATACCTCCAACTATGGTGATGGAAGAACAAAAACAAGAGAGTATTTCACTTCAAAATTTATCTACTCAGGATGTAGTTACAGAACAACCAAAACCAACAACTATACAAACAATAAATCCAGTAGTTTCAGAATTTAATATTCCAACTGAAAGTATAAATGAGTCACATATATCTAATAATCCAGTAATTGCTGAATTTGATAATGGGAGTTCAAAACAAGTTGGTACTAATCCAGTAGTTGATGAGTTTGATGCACCACAAAAAACATCTATATTGAGTCAACCAGTACAACCAGAACAAAAAAGTATTAGTGAGCAACCGGTTGAAATTGTGCATCCTTTATCTAATCAGGCAACAGTTGATTTAATGAATAATAATTCTAATGACAATTCAAATTTAGATATTTTTAATTAGGAAAGTTAGTTTATAACTTTTCTTTTTTTTTCTTTTGTTATATAATTATGTTGGTGGTTATATGAAAAATGAAAATAAAATATCTATTAATAATTTGATATATGCTTTGTTATTTTTGTTATTTGGGATAATATTAATGACACGTTGGGACTTGATAACTATAGCTTCTAAAGTTATTGGTATTATTTTAATTGTTGTTGGAGTAGTAAAAACTATAGTATATATATATATGAAAGGTAAAGTTGGAGATTATAGATTATCTGAACTTATCTTAGGTTTATGTATAATTAGTTGTGGAGTATTATTGCTTTTATATTCAAGTGCTCTTAGTTTTGCAATTAGAACTATTATAGGATTATGGGCATTATTTGCTGGTATAAATAGAATAATTTTAGCTATATCAGTAAGATCTGTTGACAAAATAGGTTTTAGGGTTTATCTTATAACGTCTATGCTTATGATATTTATTGGTTTTTGTTTAATGTCAGGATTAGTTGATAAAGTTATTGGTTTGTTTGTAATAGGATATTCAATTACTGAAATTGTTAATTATATATACTTTAAGACGAAAAATAAGTTTTATCAACCAAGTGAATCTAAAAATAAAAAAACTTCAAAGAACAAGATAAAAAGAATAAAAGAACCAAAAGTAGTAGATGCTATTATAGATGAAGAAAAAAACTAGTTACCTAGTTTTTTTTGTTTAATATATATCTTATAGGTTTAGAATTTCTATATATAGCATATAAAGGTAAATTTGTTATTAATTCTAAATCACCAATATATTCAATACATCTTGCATTAAAACTTAATTTAAATTCATTTAAACCTTTATATTTATCATTGTTTATTTTAGGGTTAATCATACCACCTAAATTAAATCTTTTATATTTATCGTTAGAATATTTTTCAATTAATTTCCAAATTAGTAAATGTTTAGCATTTATTTTTTTGAAATTTGTATCAAATCCATCCATGAAAATATATACTTCATCATGATATTTAGTAATTAACATACTAGCTATTACAATCCCATTTGGTTCTTCTTTTAATAGTTTAGTAGCATGTATTAAATCATTTTTTATTTCGTGAAGTTTATTTTCTTCTAAAATTTTATTATTAATTATTTTATTATTATCTTTTCCTACATTCTCAAATAATTTATTATTTATCTGGGCGCATATGTCAGATTGTTTTTGAAATTTTTTTTGTATATTTATTAAATATTCATTAGTATCTAATTTAGCGTAATAATAATCAATTAAATCTCTTTGTTTAAAATGTTTTAAAACATCTTCAAAATATTTTTTATCTCTTGGATATTTATGTTTAATTTGATTATATAAGTAATCAAGTTCTTCCTCTTTTGCTTTAACTATTCTAACACCGCTCTTATCAGCACTTTTAATTTTGTTTTTAAAATCTTTATCTAAATTTTCAAATAAAGTGCTAATAGGCTTACTTAAATCAATGATTGCGTCATATCTAGGTTTAAACGATTCAAATAAATTATTAAATCCTAAGTGATAATAACCTAGTTGTTTTAAGTATTTTAATTGATTATCAAAAGTAGGATTCATTATTATAGAATTTGTTTTATAGTCATATGAACTTCTTATAATCATAGGATTTATTTTTATAGCTATTATTTTTTTCTTTCCAAGATAATCTTTTATATTTTTTGTAAATTCAGATACTATAAATTCATCATCATAATTAATAAGAAAACCTTTAGGTGCATATGCATATTTAAATATGTTTATTTTTTCTATTAAAATTAAACTAGCCGCAACTATTTTTTCATTATCAATAAGTCCTAGAAACATAGATTCATAATTTTGATTATTCATAATATATCCATATTCACTAGTTTGATATATTGATGAATTTTGAAAACTATCAGTAAATTTATTAAATTCTATAGCTGATAATTCTTTTATATACATAAAATCACCTTCTTTTAAGGATATATATTATATCACATCACACTAAAATTTTACTACAAAAGTAAAAAAAAGTAAATAAAAAGACTTATTAGTCTTTTCTTGCTTTATAGCTGCTGCACATTGTAGATTCTTTTTTATTACTATGTGCCATACTAGCTATTTTTATTTCTTTTAAATTACAAATTATATTATCTACATCACAAAATTTACAATCATATACATTACACTTTATAGTTTGATTTTTTTCCATAAATACCTCCAATTTTAATATGTGAAAAAATAGTATTTTATATTCATTGACAATAACTTTCATGAATGATAGAATAAATACCCAAGGAAGTGACAATATGGCATATAAGTATTTATTAGGTCATTCTATTTCTTGTATAGATGAACAAATAGATGAAAATAATTATATTTATTTGTTAAAAGATGATAAAGTATTAAAATTATTAATCAAAATAGATAAAAAAAATTTTAAAAGAATCTTTGTACGAATTAAATCTAATACAGTCTATAATAGCTGAGTAATTAGTTTTT
>JAZTXB010000155.1:0-8652 GCA_045636225.1 Bacilli bacterium | reverse complement strand
TAATGATGATTACTATTATGAAACAAAAATTAGACTTACCAATTTACCCCTTATTGCTCTTACTACAGATACAGAAATAACTGATAATGATACAAATGCAATATTTACATATATTAATCCATATAACCTAGATGAAATAATAACTTATAATAGTAAGATTCATATAAGAGGAGCAACTTCTAAACGTTATGATAAAAAATCATATAAAGTTGAAATGTATGATAATGATTTTGAAAAAGAAAAAAATATAAATATATCAAATTTTTATTATGGTTCTTCTTTTATATTAGATGCGATGTTTAGAGATAATTCTAAAATAAGAAATGTATTTTCTACAGATATATGGAATGTTATAAGTGATGATTTTACTACTGTAGATATGTATAGTGAATATGTAGAAGTATTTATAAATGAGGAATATGTAGGACTTTACGCATTTACTGAACCAGTAAACAGAAAAAATTTAAATTTAAATAAGAGTGGTTTAAATGATACAAGTGTCATTGTAAAAGCTAATGAAAGTACAATACCTGATATAAAAGATAAATTTTATGGTATATATGAAGATACATATTTAGATTATGAATTAAAATATCCAAATGATGAGGAATTATATAGTGAGGCATGGGGAGCTATTCTTACTAAGATGGCTACTTATTATGATGAATCTTTTAATAAAACAGAAAAAAATTTAAGCAAAATACTAGATATAAATAATTATGTAGATTTATTAATATTCAATTCATTTATTGGAAACAATGACAATGATTTAAAGAAAAACAATTATTTTTATTTAAAAAATTTAAGTAGCAAATTAAATATACAACCATGGGATATGGAGTTTTCTTTTGGACTTAGTTTTTCTGACGATACTATTTATAATTTTTCTAAGGATATGAAAAGTTATAGAGATATTGATTTTAAAATATCTGATGAAGATATAATCAAATTAAAGAAATTAATAGTAAATAGGTATTGGAATTTAAGAAGGAGTATTCTTAGTGAAAAGTATTTAGATAAACTTTTAGATCGATATAGAGAAGAACTAAGTAAGGGTGCAGCTAAGAGAGATTCGAAATTGTGGCTTGAATATGATGTAGAAGTAGAAATAGAAGAAATAAGAACGTGGATGCATAATAGAATAAAAGTATATGATAATTACATTAGGAGTTTAGAAAATGAGTAATGTATTTAGAAAAGAGATAAAGTATTCTATATCAGATAATGATTTTAATTTAATAAATCATAACTTAAAAAATTTAGTTAGCATAGATAAACATTGTGAAAATGAGTATTATACAATATCTAGTGTTTATTTTGATACATATAATAAAACATCATATAGACAAGTAAAAGATGGTATAAGTAATAGATGGAAATATAGAATAAGGTATTATGATTATAAAGATACTTATATCAAACTTGAAAAAAAACATAAAGTCAATAATCTTACTAACAAGAGTAGTATTAGGATAAGCAAAAAGGAATTTAGAGATATTCTAAATAATAAAATAAAAATTAAGCCTAATAATCCACCATTACTAAATGAATTTATAATGAAGATGAAAACAGAATTACTTAGACCTGTTATATGTATCGAATACGATAGAATACCTTATGTATTTAAATTAGGTAATGTTAGAATTACGTTAGATTATAATATAAGGTATACAAATAGATTCAATAATTTGTTTTCTAAAAACAAAAGAGTTTATTATTTAAAAGATAAAATATTAGAAGTAAAATATAATGAGTTAATTCCTGACTTTATTAGATTTAGATTAGAATTAAATCATTTAGAACAAACTTCTTATTCGAAGTTTAATAATTGTTTAGATAGTTTAAATGGGAGGTTTTAAATATGATTTTAGCAGTTAATTTTAGTGATATATTTAAAGATAGTTTTTTATCAAATTTTTCTACTAATATATCTTTAGCAACTATAATATTTACTCTTATATATTCATTTTTAATAGCTTTATTTGTATATTTTATATATAAATTAACTACTAAGAGTGTTATATATTCTAAGAAATTTAATATTTCAATGTGTTTGATGTCAATAATAACATCAGCTGTAGTTCTTTCTATGCAATCAAACATTACGGTATCACTTGGTATGGTAGGTGCTTTATCTATAGTTAGATTTAGAACTTCTATAAAAGAACCAAGAGATTTATTATTCTTATTTTGGAGTATTTCGAATGGTATTATTATAGGTTCTCAAATATATTCACTTGCTATAGTACTTGCTATAGTACTTGGAATGGCTATGTTATTCTTTGATGTAATACCTGAGAGGAAAACTCCATGTATTCTTGTAATATATTATAAAAATATAGATACAAAAGAGATAGAAAATATACTTTCAAATAATAAAATAAAATTTAGATTTAAATCAAATAATATAAGCACAAAAGAAAGTAGTTGTATTTATGAAATAACTTTAAATAAAAATAAAGATTTTGTAAATGAAATTTCTAATATAAAAGGAATAAATGAAGTTACTTTACTAAGTCAAGATGGTGAGAGTCAATATTAATTAAACAAGTTCATACTTGTTTTTTTTCATAAATAATACTATAATTGTTATAGAGTAGGAGAATGGTATGAAAAAGGGATTTACTTTAATAGAGTTATTGGCTGTTTTAATAGTATTGGCAGCTATTATAGTCATTGTTGTACCTGTAGTTAATAGTGTTATTAAAAGTTCAAAGTCATCACTAACTCAAACACAAATAACAAGCATAGAAAAGGCGGCTAAACAATATTATTTGCTTGAAGGTATGGATACAAATAGTTCTTGTGTTAACTTAGAAGATTTAATAGAAAAAGAATATTTGGATACAGATAAAATTCTAAATTTAAGTAATAATGAATCTTTAAATGGTTCTGTTAAAATTATTTATGAAAATGGGAATTATATTTATAAATATATGGAAAGTAGCTGTCCTATTTGTTCACCTATAATTGGTGATGGAACATCTATAGGCGATAAAATTGAATGTGAAGTAAAGCCAGGAACAAAATATAATTTCTATGTATTATCCTTTACCTCTAATGATATGGTAAATTTAATAATGGATAGAAATATAAATAGTGATGGTACACCTACAACCAAAGCAATTGCTGAATCAGAAGCATTTTCTAATGGAGGAATATATAATCTAGTAACATGGGCCTCACAAGAAGATTATAATGATGATGTAAATTGGGGTAGCGACGGAAATAATAATAAAGGTCCTATAACAGCAATGAATTATTTATATAATGCAACAAAAAATTGGGATAATGTACCAAATATCATAATGAATTATGAAGATGAAGGAAATACTGGTTTATATGGATATGGTAAAATAGTAACAGAGAATAATATAACAAAAATAACAATGAAAGATGAAACGACAACAAATTCTTATATAAATTTAAAAGCAAGAATGCCGTATTATAGTGAGGTAGGATATCCAAATAATAGTACTAAACATTTATATGAATATTTGCAAGGTGGAGTTTGGTATTATGATGAATCAACAAAACCATTAAATAATATAAGTGGTATTTATGGTTATTGGACTCTTTCTTCTTATTATGAACATATTAGTAGTGCATGGCTTGTTCATGCTTTCGGAACTGTTAGTCATGATAATTATGTCACTAATGGAAGCATTATGGGTGTACGTCCTGTTATAAGTGTAGCAAAAAATAATATAAAATAAGCCTTTTTGGTTTATTTTTTTGACTTTGTTAAAAAGTTTATGTTATAATGTGTGATAGGTGAGTAGATATGGTAAAATATGATGAGAGCTCGATTAAAATATTAGAAGGACTTGAAGCAGTTAGAAAAAGACCGGGTATGTATATTGGTTCAACTGACAAAAGAGGACTTCATCATTTAATTTGGGAAATTGTTGATAATGGAATTGATGAAATTATTAATGGTTATGGAAATAAAATAAAAATAATATTACATAAAGATAAAAGTGTAAGTATAGAAGATGAAGGAAGAGGTGTACCAGTTGGAGTACATTCATCAGGAAAAAGCACACCTGAAGTAATTTATACAGTACTTCATGCTGGCGGTAAATTTGAAAGTAGTGGATATTCAGTATCTGGAGGATTACATGGAGTGGGTGCTAGTGTAGTTAATGCTTTATCTAAATGGATGGAAGTAACTATTAAAAGAGATGGATATGAGCACTTCATTCGTTTTAAAGATGGTGGTCATGTAGATATACCACTTACAAAAAGAGATAAAACTAGTAAAACTGGTACTAGAGTTAGATTTATGCCAGATGATGACATATTTTCAACTACTAATTTTTCATTCACTACTGTATGTGAAAGAATGCAAGAAAGTGCTTTTTTACTTGAAGGTATTACTATAGAAATAACAGACGAGGAAGATAACAGACATGAAAGTTATTGTTATGAAGATGGATTAAAAGCATTTGTTGAATATATCAATGAAGATAAAAAAGAACTTCATAAAGCTACTGTAATAAGTGGTACAAAAGATAAAATAGATGTTAAAGTAGCATTTCAATATACGGAAAGTTATAACGAAAATATAGTATCATTTGTTAATAATGTAAAAACAGTAGATGGTGGTACTCACGAAGTAGGTTTTAAAACCGCTATCACTCGTATTTTTAATGAGTATGCTAGAGAAAATGGTATATTAAAAGCAAAAGATAAAAATTTAGAAGGACCAGATACAAGAGAAGGTTTAACTGCTATAGTTAGTTTAAAAATCCCAGAACAATTATTACAATTTGAAGGGCAAACGAAAGGAAAACTTGGTACACCAATTGCTCGTACAGTTGTAGATAGTATAGTATCTGAAAAATTACAATTTTTCTTAGAAGAAAATAAAGCGATCGCAACTAGTATTTTAGAGAAAATGGTAAAAAGTAAAAGTGCTAGAGAAGCTGCTCGTAAAGCTAGGGATGAAGCTAGAAACGGTAAAGATAAAGGAAAAAAAGAAAGAATAATAAGTGGTAAACTTACTCCTGCTCAAAGCAAGAATCCTAAAATAAATGAACTTTTCTTAGTCGAAGGAGATTCTGCTGGAGGTTCTGCTAAAACAGGAAGAGATCGTAAATACCAAGCAATTCTTCCACTTCGTGGTAAAGTTTTAAATACTGAAAAAGCAAGTTTAGATGAAGCATATAAAAACGAAGAAATCAATACTATGATTCATGCTATAGGCGCTGGTGTTGGAAGTGATTTTGATATAGAAGATAGTAATTATGATAAAGTAATTATAATGACCGATGCCGATGTTGATGGTTCTCATATTCAAATATTACTTTTAACATTCTTCTATAGATATATGAAACCTTTAATTGAAACAGGTCATTTATATATAGCTATGCCTCCTTTATATAAAATTGAATGTGGTAAAGAAGGAGAGTATGCTTGGACAGAAGAGGATAGAAAAAGTTTACTTGAAAAATATAAAGGTAAATCTACAAAAACTCAAAGATATAAAGGTTTAGGAGAAATGGATGCAACACAGCTTTGGGAAACTACAATGGATCCTAAAACTCGTAGTTTAATTAAAGTAAGTATCAATGATGCAGCACTTGCTGAAAAACGTGTTAGGGTACTTATGGGTGATAAAGTAGAACCTAGAAAAGAATGGATAGAGGAAAATGTAGAATTCTCACTAGAGGATAATTATAAAATTAATTAGGAGTGAAGTATGAAGAAGAAACAAGATGAAACAAATGAAGTATTAGGACGAATTTATGATTATACCCTAGAAGAAATCATGGGAGATAGATTTGGTCAGTACGCTAAAGATATTATTCAAAATCGTGCTATTCCAGATGTTAGAGATGGTCTTAAACCTGTACAAAGAAGAATTCTATATGCTATGTTTAGAGATAAAAATACTTATGAAAAAGCCCATAAAAAATCAGCAACTGCTGTAGGTAATGTTATGGGTCATTACCACCCACATGGAGATTCTTCTATTTATGAAGCTATGGTCCATATGAGTCAGTGGTGGAAACAAAATGAGTGTTATATAGATATGCATGGTAATAATGGTTCTATGGATGGTGATGGAGCAGCTGCTATGCGTTATACAGAAGCTCGTCTTTCTAAAATAAGTGGTGAACTTTTAAAAGATATAGATAAGGATACAATAGAATGGGCACCAAATTTTGATGATACTTTATATGAACCAATAGTTTTACCAGCTAAATATCCAAATTTACTTGTAAATGGTGCCAAAGGAATTTCTGCTGGATACGCAACTGAAATACCTCCACACAATCTCGGTGAAATAATAGATGCAACTATTAAGAGAATAGATAGTCCAAATTGTAGAATGGATACTATTTTAGATATAGTCAAAGGCCCAGATTTTCCAACAGGAGCTATAGTAGAAGGAAAAAAAGAAATAGAAGAAGCATTAACTACTGGTAGAGGAAAAGTAATTATTCGTTCAAAATATGAAATAGTAGAAGATAAGAAAAATAAACAAATATTAATTCATGAGATACCATTTGAAGTAAATAAAGCAATGTTAGTTAAAAAAATAGCTGATATAATTTATGATAAAAAAATAGATGGTATGTCTGAAATTAGAGATGAATCTGATAGAGAAGAAAAGGTAAGAATTGCTATTGATTTAAAGAAAAATGCAGATGAAAATAATATTTTAAATTATTTATTTAAAAATACAGATCTTCAAGTTAGTTATTCTTATAATATGGTTGCTATCGTAAATAGAAGACCTATGATAGTTGGTATTATAGAAGCGCTTGATGCTTATATAGTACATCAAAAAGAAGTAATAACTAGACGTACTAAATTTGATTTAGAACATGCTAAAGCTCGTATGCACATCGTAGAAGGTCTAATTAAAGCTTTAGATATATTAGATGAAGTTATTAAAACTATTAGAGCTAGTAAAAATAAAAGTGATGCTATTAAGAATTTAGTAGAAAAATATGAATTCACTGAACTTCAAGCAGAAGCAATAGTAAATTTACAACTTTATAGATTAACTAATACTGATGTTAATGTATTAAAAGATGAACATGCAAATCTTCTTAAAGCAATAAGTATACTTGAATCAATTTTAAGTGATGAAGAAAAATTAAAAGAGGTAATGAAAAAAGAACTTAGAGTAATAAAAAATGAATATGCAACGCCTCGTAAAACTGAAATAAAAGAAGAGATTACTGAAATAAAGATAGATACAACAGCATTTATTCCAAAAGAGGATTGTATTGTTGTAGTAACTAAAGATGGTTATGTAAAAAGAGTATCAAAAAGAAGTTATGCTGCAACAGATGGTACTACTGGATTAAAAGAAATGGATTATGTTATTGGTATGTATGAATTAAATACTATGGATACAGTACTTATGTTTACTGATAATGGTAATTATTTATATGTTCCAGTTCATGAAATACCAGATATGAAATGGAAAGATTTAGGTAAACATATTAGTAACATAATTAAAATTGATCCAGATGATAACATTATAGATAGTATTCCTGTGGTTGATTTTGATGCAGATAAATATATAACTGTATTTACTAAAAATGGTATGATAAAGCGAACTATGATTAGTGAATTTAAAGCAAGTCGTTATACTAAACCAATGCCATATATGAAATTAAAAGATGATGATTTAGTTACTAATATATCTTTCAAACAAGGTACGGATATATTCATATCTACTAGAGGTGGATTTGGACTTAGATTTGATATAAATGAAGTTCCAATGCTTGGTAGTAGAGCTAGTGGAGTTAAAGGTATAAGTCTTAAAAATGATATAGTTGTAAGTGGTAATGTAATAAATAATGACGAATATGTTTCTCTTATAACTTCAAAAAATACTGGTAAAAGAATAAAATTATCAGAATTTGAAAGAATTTCAAGAGCTCGCAAAGGTATTCAAATAATAAGAGATGTTAAGACAAACCCATACTATATTTTAAAAACTTTTATAGTTAATTCTAAAAATAACTTAGGATTAAAATTCAAAGAGGATATTGGAATAGTTAAGTTAACTGAACTTCCAATAGCTGATAGATATTCAACCGGTTCTAGTTTATCTAAACATCAAATATTTGATATATATGTTGTAAAAGAGTTGGAAGATCCTAAAATAGAAAAAAATGAACCTGAAGAAATTGTTAAAGAAAAAATTTCTTTAGAATCTATTGATAGTAGAATGATGACAATAGATGATTTTTTAGACGATGTTGAAAAGAGTGAAAATTAATTTTCACTCTTTAAATTATTTATAAATTAATCATTGAAAGCATCAATAAAACATGTTAAAATAATTAGTAGAAATAATATAATAGTTTTTTGAATATTTATATAGAGGTGGATAATGAAAAAAGTAAAATTAAAAAAATTTTTTAATATATTAAAAATTATGTCTTATGTTTTTATTATAGTATTATATTTTTTAGTTTCTTTTGTACAAAAAAGATTTGGGGATATATCTTTTGAACATCTCCTATTTAATATAATAAATACCGAAGGAGCTAATTACGATATAGTTTTTGTAGGAGCAAAATATATATTAATTAGAGTTTTAATAACAATTTCTATAATTGTGTTAATATATCTTTTATGTAAAGTTATATATAATAAAATAAAATACTATAATAAAAACAT
>JAZTXB010000154.1:0-19693 GCA_045636225.1 Bacilli bacterium | reverse complement strand
GGATTTCTGTATAAAGAGCAGAACAGGTTAAATAAAGATGTTCTATATAACACTTTAAACTGCTTTTAAAAGAAAGGATTGATTTTTCTTAAGATATTATATATCTTGAAGTGTATTAACGATGCTCTTGTTCGGACGCTTCTTGCATGGTTTAGGATTTGAATATTTATCTAAATTTCATGGACAAGACTATGTAACTAATAAAATATTGAAGTACCTGTTATACGTTAATCCGAGAGTTCAAATGAACTCTTTTTTGGAGGTATAAATGAATAGTGTAGAAAGAAAACAAGTAAGGTACGAGAGAAGAAAGAATAATAGATTATCAAAAATAGAAGAAAGAAGTAAAAAATACGCTGATTTAAATAAGGTATTTTGTTTTTCTAAAGCAATGTATTATGGGGATAAGTGTTGTAAAGGAGTAGGATATAAAAAATCCACTCAATATTTTAAACTTCATGAATTCACTATTATCTCTAATATATGTAGGGATATTAAAACTAATAATTATAAAGTAGGAGATACCTATAGTTTTATAATAAATGAAAGAGGAAAAACAAGAAAAATAGATGCTCCTCATATAAAAGATAGGTTAGTACATAAAATATTATCTAATGAAATAATTGCACCTATCTACATGCCTCATTTAATATATGATAATGGTGCAAGTATAAAAAATAAGGGTTTTAAATTTAGTATGGATAGATTAAAGAAAAAGTTATATTCTTGGTATTTAAAAAATGGTTTAAAAGGTTTTATTGTGCTTATTGATTTTTCTAAATTTTTTGAAAATTGTTCTCATGAAGTAATACATGAAATTCATTATAAGTATATAAAAAATGAGGGAGTAATTAAAGTTATTGAAGATTATTTATTTATAGTTAAAGGTATTGCCTTAGGTGTTGAGATAGCTCAAAGAGAAGCTGTTATAATACCTAATAAGTTAGATCATTATATTCAAAATAAAACTATAATAAATCGTTATATGGATGATACTATTTTTTTTGTTAATAGTTATAAAGAAGGTAAATATTTGCTAGATGAATATATTAAAATATCTAATTTATTAAAGATAAAACTAAATAAGAAAAAAAGTGTTATTGTTCCTATAAATAAATGTTTTAAATATTGTAAATGGAGATATACGTTATTTGAAAATGGTAAAGTTATATGTAAGCCTTCTATTCAAACAATAAAAAGGCAAAGATTGAAATTAAAAAAGATGAAGAAATTAAATTTACCTATAAGTGAAATTGAGACTACAAGAAATTCATTTAATGCATATTTGTCTTTTTGTTATCATATAAATAAGACAAATTTGATAAATTAAATATAAAAAAACGGCTATTATTTAGCCATTTTTTTATTTTAGTATGAAATTATTACTTTCTATATCAATAATAATATTTTGTGCAAAAGATATTTTATCTTCTATAATGCTATTAGCAAGTAAAGATTCTATATTTTTGCTTATAAATCTTTTTATAGGTCTAGCGCCATATCTTTCATCATAAGAATTATCTATTATATATTTTTTAGCGTTATCAGTTAAATTGATTTTTATATGCATATTAGATAATCTTTCTTCAATATTTATAATAATATTATCAAGTATATCATAAAGTGTTTCTTTATCTAAAGAATTAAACATAATTATTTCATCTATTCTATTAATGAATTCTGGTTTAAATGTATGCCTTAATTCATCCATAACTAGATCATTAGAGTTAATTTCTTTATTTAAAATATATTCACTACCTAAATTAGATGTCATGATAATTATTGTGTTTTTAAAATCCACCGTTCTCCCTTGGGAATCGGTAATTCTTCCATCATCAAGAATTTGGAGTAATATATTAAATACATCTTTATGGGCCTTTTCTATTTCATCAAATAATACAATACTATAAGGATTTCTTCTAATTGCTTCAGTTAATTGTCCACCTTCATCATATCCTACATATCCTGGAGGAGCACCAACTAATCTTGACACAGAATGAGATTCCATATATTCACTCATATCAATTCTAACCATGTGTTTTTCATCATCAAATAGTTCGAATGCTAAAGTTTTTGCAACTTCAGTTTTACCTACACCAGTAGGACCTAAAAATATAAATGAACCAATGGGTCTATTTGGGTCTTTTATACCAGCTCGAGCTCTTTTTATTGCTTCACTTACAAGACTTAAAGCTTCTTCTTGGCCTTTTACTCTTTTTTCCATATTTGTTTTTAAATTAAGTAACTTTTCTTTTTCACCATTAACAAGTTTGCTTACAGGTATATTAGTCCATTTAGATATTATTTTAGCAATAGATTCATCCTCAACTACGTCACTTAATATTTCATTTTTGTTTTTCGCATTCAATTCATTAAGTTCTTTTTCTAATTTAGGAATAGTCCCGTGTCTAAGAATTGCAGCTTTTTCGTAGTCATAATTATCTTCAGCTTTTTCAAGCTCGAAAGTATTTTTTTCTATTTCTTCTTTTTTTCTTATTATAGCGTTATTAACGTTTTTTTCTTCTTCCCATTCATTTCTTAATTTATTTTCCTTCTCTTTTAAAGAGTTTAGTTTTTCGTTAAGTTCATTTATTCTGTTTTTTGAAAGTTCATCTTTTTCTTTTTTTAAGGCTTCTTTTTCTATTTGCAACTGCATAATTTCTCTAGTTAGAGAATCAAGTTCAGTAGGTACAGATTCCATTTGAACTTTTATAGTAGCGCATGCCTCATCTATTAGATCAATTGCTTTATCTGGTAAAAATCTATCTGTTATATATCTATCTGAAAGAGTAGCAGCAGCTATAATTGCTTTGTCTTTTATAGTTACTCCATGATATACTTCAAATCTTGATTTTAAACCTCTAAGTATAGTTATAGTATCAAGTACTGTAGGTGCCTCTACTAATACTTTTTGAAATCTACGTTCTAGGGCACCATCTTTTTCAATATATTTTCTATATTCATTTAAAGTAGTAGCTCCTATACATAAAATTTCACCACGTGCCAACATTGGTTTAAGTAGGTTTCCAGCATCCATAGCTCCTTCTAAAGCTCCGGCACCTACTATTAAATGTATTTCGTCTATAAATAAAATAATTCTTCCATCAGATTCTTTTATTTCTTTAAGTACAGCCTTTAATCTTTCCTCAAATTCACCTCTGTATTTAGCACCTGCAATAAGAGCTCCCATATCAAGTTCCCAAATTGTTTTATCTTTTAAACTATTTGGAACATCACCTTTTATTATTCTATTTGCAAGTCCTTCTACTATAGCAGTTTTACCAACACCAGGTTCTCCAATCAATACTGGGTTATTTTTAGTTTTTCTAGATAATATTCTAGTTATATTACGTATTTCTTCATCACGGCCAATAACAGGATCTATTTTTCCTTCTTTAGCCGCAGTTACTATATCTCGTCCATATTTTTCAAGTACATTTTCAAGTGAATCATTAAACATATTATTATTCATAAAATCATCTCCTTAAAAATAATTATACATATTTTTTGGCACTTGTCAATATAGAGTGCTAAAAAATAAAAAAGATGTTTTTTACATCTTTTTTATATAATCATTATTTGGAAAGTCATTTAATCTTTCTTTTAGTGATTTCAGTAAGCTAATTCTTAATAGATCTTCTTCAACAGAATCTGCTTTAGCTTCTGTTAATGATTGAATTAGTGTAGGGTCTTCATATATTCCAAAGGCTTTTAGTAACAATGTTTCTTTAGTATCTTTATAATACCTATTACAAATAGAATCAATATATTTTTCGTCTGGATAAAAATGAATTATTTTATTTAAATATTCCATTTTTCTAACTTTATATAAAGCATTTTTAAAAACATTTTTATCAATGAATTTATTATATTTTTTATACATAATGTCAATTAACTTTTTTCCTTCTTCTTTAGAATTTATGAAACAAGATGAAATAAGTTTTTCATCAGTGCCTCGATTTATTAAATTAATTAGTGTTACGTTAAAACGCAAAGTTTCTTCGTTATTTAAATTTTCTATGTGTTTTAGAAGTTCTTCTTTACTTTTTTGTGCAAATTCGAATGATTTTGGCGAAATAATATATTCATTTTTATTAATAAAACTAAAAAAACGAAGTGGTTTTAGAAAGTATGAATAGTTATCTATATAATTCTCATCCTTTTTAGAATCCCAAGTAGCATCCATAAAAAATATTCCGTTTATTTTATATTTAGAATCTTCTAAGTATATGCAGTTTCTTCTGTGTGTGCTATTTTTGTCTTTATAACCAACCCTTATTAGTTTTGTTTTAAAATTTAAATTTGATAATAAAAAGTCAATCAAATTAGCAAACCCAACACAAACAATTTTATCGCTATTTACTATTTTATTAAGATCACGTGATATAGATGTATCTTGATTTTTTGTTTCTTTTGTATATACATTAGCTTTTACGATATCATATACTAATAAAACTTGTTCTATTGGACTCAAATTGTAGTGTAAAATGAAGTCTATAATTTCATATAGTTTGGAATACATTTTATAAAATTCTATATATGGAATAGCTTCTGAACTATTATTAAAACTTATTTTTAAATTAGGGTATTCTTCATTACCCAATTTTTTAATTAGCTCTTTAAAGTTATCACATCTTAATAAAATATTTAAATCCTTGTTATTTTTTATAAAGTCATAGAATATTTTGTTATTTTTATCTATGGAATCATCCATATATAAATTTTGATCAATTTCAATATTTTCGTTTGGAAATGAGTTTTTTAAGTTAGCAACTATTGTTTCTATTTTATTATTTAAGTCAATTTTATTTATATTAATATCTTGTGACTCAAATATTATAGTATTATCATATTTGAAGTATTCATCTTCATTAATATCTATAAAATCAAAAGGTAAGTTTAAAATAAATTTTATTTTATTTTCGCTAAATTCAATAAATATATTTGCATTCATAAAATCACCAAATAAATTATATCATTTTTTTGAATAAATAAAAATAAATATGTCAAAATAATTTTAGGAGGTATTTATGAAATCAACTGGAGTTGTTAGACGAATTGATGATTTAGGTAGAATTGTAATACCAAAAGAAATAAGAAAAAATCTTCGTATTAAAGAAGGTGATAATTTAGAAGTATTCATAGATGGAGAAGATATAATATTAAAAAAATATTCTATGATGAATAAAATTAATGATTTAGCTCAAGAATTAACAGATGCTGTTTACACATTCACAAAACATAATGTATTTATTACAGATACAGACATAGTTGTTGCAGGTAGTGGAAAATTAAAAAAGAATTATTTAACTAAACCAATAAGTAATTTTATAGAAAAATCAATAAATAGAAGGGATAAACTTCTTGAAAATCATTTTAAAGAGTTAAATTTTGTAAATGATGAAGAAATAGAATGTAGTTACATATTATCTACTATAGTAGTAAATGGAGAAGCGACTGGAATGATAGTAATAATAAGTGATGAAGAAAAATTAAGTGAAACTGAAATGCAACTAGCGAACATTGTTTCTTCTTTTATGACAAAATATCTTGAACAATAATGAAAAATATGTTATAATCTAACTCAAGAAATCAAAGACGAAGAAGGAAAGAAGGATACTGGTTGTTCTATAGAGAGCTTGAGTAGGTGAAAGCAAGCAACATAAAGGTATCTCGAATGGGTCTGGAGTCTTTTACGGATAGCCCGTTATAGCTTTAAGATGCATTATGCATGAATTAAGGTGGTACCACGTCAATCACGTCCTTATATAGGATGTGATTTTTTATTTAGAGGTGATAATATGAGAAAGTTTGAAAAAATTAGTTTTGAACAATTTAAAAAGGATGTAAAAGATGATAAAAAATTATATGAAACATATCTTTTACCAAAGAGAGGAACTAAATGTGCAGCTGGATATGATTTTTATGCTCTTTTTGATTATACTTTAAAACCAGGAGAAATAATGAAAATACCAACTGGTATAAAAGTATGTATGGAAGAAGATGATGTACTGCTTTTAATTGATAGAAGTGGTATGGGCTTTAAATATAATGTTCGAATGTGTAACCAAGTTGGAGTTATAGATGCAGATTATTATAATAATAAAGATAATGAAGGACATATGTGGATTAGGATTCAAAATGAAGGAGATAAAGATTACATAGTGAAAAAAGGTGATGGAATGATCCAAGGTATGTTCGTAAAATATTTAAAAGTAGATGAAGAAGAAGAAATATTAAATGATAGAAATTCAGATAAATAGGAGAGGGATATTATGGAAAATAAAAAATATTATATATCAACAGCTATTGCTTATACGTCAGGAAAACCACATATTGGTAATACTTATGAAATAGTTCTTGCAGATGCAATAGCTAGATTTAAAAGAGCAGAGGGTTATGATGTTTATTTTCAAACAGGAACAGATGAGCATGGTGAAAAAATAGAATTAAAAGCAAAAGATCAAGGGAAAACACCAAAAGAATTTGTTGATGAAGTAGCAACTGAAATAAAAAGAATTTGGGATGTAATGAATACAAGTTATGATAAATTTGTAAGAACAACAGATGAAGTTCATGAAAAACAAGTTCAAAAAATATTTAAAAAGATGTATGACAAAGGCGATATTTATTTAGATGAATATAAAGGGCATTATTGTACACCATGTGAATCTTTTTGGACAGAATCTCAATTAGTAGATGGAAAATGTCCGGATTGTGGTAGAGAAGTAAGTGAAAAAAGTGAACAAGCATATTTCTTTAGACTATCTAAATATCAAGAAAAGTTAGAAAAATTTTTAGAAGAAAATCCAAAATTTATAGAACCAGAATCTAGAAGAAATGAGATGTTAAATAACTTTATAAAACCTGGACTTCAAGATTTATGTGTTTCAAGAACTAGTTTTGATTGGGGCATTCCTGTGGACTTTGATCCAAAGCATGTAGTATATGTATGGTTAGATGCGCTTACAAATTATATAACTAATATAGGGTATGATACAGAAAATCCAAGTGAAGAATTTAAAAAATGGTGGCCAGCAGACCTTCATTTAATAGGAAAAGATATAGTTAGATTTCATAGTATTTATTGGCCTGCTTTTTTATGGAGTCTTGATATAGAACTGCCAAAACAAATTTTTGGACATCCTTGGTTATTAACTAATAATGATAAAATAGGAAAAAGTAGAGGGAATGCTATATATGCAGATGATTTAGCAGAAAAATATGGAGTAGATGCAGTAAGATATTATGTGCTTCACGAAATTCCATTCGCTAATGATGGAAATTTAACTTATGACTTATTAGAGGAAAGATATAATTCTGATTTAGCTAATATACTTGGGAACTTAGTAAATAGAACAATATCAATGAATAAAAAGTATTTTGATAATGTGGTAGTTACTAGTGATTCTAGTGAAGAAATTGATAATGATCTAATCAATACTGTATTAAGTGCAAGAGCAAAAGTAGAAAAATGTATGGACGAACTTAGAGTAGCAGATGCTATAGATGAAGTATTTAATATTTTTAAAAGATGTAATAAGTATATAGATGAGACAACTCCTTGGGTACTTGCAAAAGAAGAAAATAAAGATAGATTAAAAAGAGTAATATATAATTTACTTGAATCTATTAGAATTGGTTCAGTTTTATTACATCCTTTCTTACCTCAAACATCAGAGGAAATATTTAGACAATTAAATACTGACTTAGTAAGTTATGATTCACTGGATACATTCGGTAATTTAAAAATAGGAAATACTTTAAATGATCCAAAACCATTGTTTATAAGAATAGAGAAAGAAAAATAAAATTCTTTCTTTTTTTGTCAAAAAATGTGTAAATAGTAGTAATTTGTCGATTAAAAAAATCAAAAAAATATTTATTAAAAATTCTATATATGATATATTCATAATGCTGTTTATAGAGAAGGAGAAATTATGATAACAAATAAAAAAACAGAAAAGTATTTATTAATATCTGCAATTGCTTTTATTACTTATTTACTTTTAGGAAGTTTTGTTGTTAGCAGGAATTTTTTTGATTTAGGTTATTTAATAATTTTTTATTGTTTTATTGCTATAAGAATTATGTTTTATAAATAAAAGGTAACTTTTGTTTTTTTTTGTATATAAATATATTTTATGGTATATTATAAGTGGTGATTTTATGTTAATAGATACACATTGTCATTTAAGTAATGATGATTATGACAATTTAGATGAAATAATAAAAAATATGGATGGAATAATGATTGCAAGTGGATGTAATAATAAAACAAATAAAGAGGTATTAGAATTAGTAGATAAATATCCAAATGTATATGGAACACTTGGAATACATCCTGAAGAAATAAAAAGTGTAACAGAAGAAAGTTTTAAAATAATAGAAGACAATATAACTAATCCCAAAATAGTCGCAGTTGGAGAAATAGGTTTAGATTATTATTGGGTAAAAGATAATAAAGAAGAACAAATTTCTTTATTTAAAAAACAATTAGAAATAGCTACTAAATATAATAAAGCGATAGTAGTGCATTCGCGTGATTCTATTAAAGATACGTATGATATATTAAAAAATTATAAATTAAAAGGATCAATTCATTGTTTTAGTTCAAGTTTAGAGATGGCAAAAGAGTTTATAAAACTTGGATATAAGATAGGTATTGGTGGAGTAGTTACATTTAAAAACTCAACAAAATTACAAGAAATTGTAAAAGAAATTGATTTAGAAAATATTTTATTAGAAACGGATAGTCCATATTTAAGTCCTGAACCATTTAGAGGTAAAAAAAATGAACCATCAAAAACAATTTATGTTGCAAAACAAATTTCATCGTTAAAAAGTGTAAAACTTGACGATGTTTTAAACATAACAAGTGAAAATGCTATTAGTTTGTTTGACTTATCTTTATAAGATATGATATAATTATATTGCCTAAGATAGAGGTGATTATATGTCAAAGAAGGTAGGAATATCATTAGTAATATTTATGATTGCTAGTGTATCAATTATTAGTGTCACAATTGCAAAGAGTGGTACGACAATAAAAAATCCAGCACCTAATATGACTGCAACGATTATAAATGAAGTACAAGCATTTGATACGGAGTATGTTTATAATTCATCAGTACCAAGTACAGCAGATCCACTTACATTAGTTGAAGGTGTAAATGGCTTAGATTATACATATGATGGTTTAACATATACACATTTAAGTGATAAAGTAAATGAGGTTATCCAAGTTGGAACAGGGATGCAAGGTTTGTATAATGGTAAACTAACGGGTTATGGGCCTGATTGTCCTGGTTGTAGCGAAGTAGGGAATGTTTCTTGCTTAACAAGAGAAGGATTTAATCATAGTTTAAACACTAATGGTCTTTATTATATAGATACAGTATATGGTAGTTTAAGAATTTTAGCTGCTGATCATTCAATTTTTCCTTGTGGAACAGTAGTTAAAGTTAATAATGGAGTTCTTAATGAATTTTATGGTATTGTTTTAGATACTGGCTATGCAATGAGAAATGCATGGACTCAAGGTATTGTTTGGATGGATTTAGCTTTTTCAAGTCAAGCGGAAGCTTTAACTGGAGGAGCAACAAGTTCAAACACATCATTTAGTGTACAAAGATGGGGATGGTAAAATCCCTTTTTTCTTTGAAAAAATTCAAAAATGTGATATTATATTTTTGTAAAGGAGTTGTCTATGGAATATTCACCAATAAAGTTTAAAGAAAAAATGGAGAAGTACAATTTTAATCTTAAAAAAATGTATGGTCAAAATTTTATAATAGATGAAAATATAATAAGTAATATAATAACAAAATCACAAATAGATAAAGATACTCTTGTTATAGAAATAGGACCAGGCGCAGGTTCTCTTACATATAAGCTTTCTGAGCATGCTAAAAATGTCATATGTTATGAAATAGATACAACATTAAAAGGGTTGTTAGAGGATAATTTAAAGACTTGTGAAAATGTAGAAATAATATTCAAAGATTTCTTAGAAGCTAATGTTTTTGAGGCTATAAAAAAATATTCATATAAGAAATTATATGTAGTATCTAATCTTCCATATTATATTACAACACCAATAATAATAAAATTTATAGAAGATTCAATACCAGTAGATAAAATAGTAGTAATGGTTCAAAAAGAAGTGGGGGATAGGTTTAAAGCTGCGCCTAATACAAAAGATTATAATTCTTTATCAGTGTATTTAAATTATTATTTTGATGTGAGAAAGTTACTAGATGTTTCAAAAAATGTATTTATACCAAAGCCAAATGTAGATAGTATAGTAGTAGAGTTTTTAAAAAAAGACTCTAATTATAAAGTTTTAGATGAGAAAAAATTCTTTAAGTTAGTTAAAGATTCATTTACTCAAAAAAGAAAAACATTAAGAAACAACTTAAAAATGTATGATTTAAAAAAGATAGAAAATGTGCTGAAAAAATATAATTTTGATTTAAGTATAAGAGCTGAACAATTACCTATTGAGGTATTTGTGGATATAGCTAATAATTTATAAACAAGAGTTTTCTTGTTTATTTTATTATTTAAAAAAATATAGTATAATTAAATTGGTGATTCAAATGAAAAAAGTTGTAGTGCTAGGCGGAGGTACAGGAATGTCTAATTTACTTAGTGGTTTAAAGCAATATCCACTTGATATAACTGCAATAGTTAGCGTATGCGATGATGGAAGAAGTACTGGCATTCTGAGAGAGGAATTTAATATACCGGCTGTTGGGGATATAAGAAGAGTTTTAGTTGCTCTATCTGAGACAGAACCACTTGTTATGGATTTGTTTAATCATAGATTTAAAACAAAAAGTGATTTGGATGGACATACAGTGGGAAATTTACTATTGACTGCTGCAAGTGAAATAAGAGGTAATTTATCAGATGGAATAGAAGCATTAAGTAAAGTTTTAAATTTAAAAGGAAAAGTTGTTCCTCTTACAGAAGATAATGTTACATTAGTTGCAAAGCTTCAAGATGGAACTATAATTGAAGGTGAACACAATATAACATTAAGAGAACAAAAATCTAAAATAAAAAAAATTTATTATAAAGATAAAGCTGTAGCAACTAAGGAAGCATTAAATGCTATAAAAGATGCTGATTTAATAGTATTTAGTATGGGTAGTTTGTTTACTAGTATAATACCAAATTTACTTATAGATAGTGTAGTAAAGGAAATAGAAAATAGTTCTGCAAAAATTATGTATGTTTGTAATATGATGACACAACCTGGAGAAACAGATGATTTTAAAGTGTCTGATCATATAAAAAAATTAAATGATTATTTAGGAAAAATAGATATAGTTTTAGCTAATACTGGTATAATAGATGAAGCTATGGCAAAGTTTTATGAAACAGAGGAACAAAAAGATCCTGTTAAATATGATGAAGATGGTGTAAATAAATTAAAAGTAGAAGTTATAAGTGATGATTTTACTTATATAACAAAAAATAATTTATTAAGGCATGATAATATTAAAGTAGGATTTCATGTATTCTATTATTTGATGAAAAAGTAGGTGATGTTATGTCTTTTACTAGTATAGTAAAAAATGAATTAAGCAAATTAGAATTAAATAAGTTAGAAGCTATAACTATGCTTTCTGCTATTATAAAAAATACTGCGACTATAGATAATAAATCAATAAGAATAACAACAGAAAACTCTAGTGTAGCTAGGCAAATATTTAATTTAGTAAAAGATATATATGGTATAGGTCCTAAAATAACACTAAGAAGAGGATATAACTATAAAAAGAATTATATATATATATTAGAAATAAAAGAAAAATTAGAAATTATAAAAGAAGATCTAAGCTTAAATACTAAGATTCCAAATGGATTTATAATAGATGATGATAATTTAACAAGAATATATTTAAGAGGAGTATTTATCTCGTGCGGAAGTGTTAATGACCCAAAAAAATCTCGATATCATTTAGAATTTTTGGTTGATGAAAAAGAGTATGCTGATTTTGTAAATAAAAGATTAAATGCTTATTTTTTGAATAGTAAGGTGTTAAAAAGAGAGAATAAATATATGATATATATAAAAGAGGCTGAAAAAATAGGAGATTTTCTTAGAATGATAAATGCAATAAGCGCTCTTTTGTATTTTGAAGATATAAGAATATATAGAGATCATAAAAATATGACTAATAGACTTAATAATTGTGAGCAAGCCAATGTAGATAAAATAATTGAAACAGCGAACAATCAAGTAAAAGATATAGAACTTATTAAAAGTATTGGGGGTATGGATTTACTTGATGATAAGACTAAGATAGCTGCTATATATAGATTAAAGTACAAGGAAGCCTCTTTGCTTGAATTAAGCGAAATTATTAGTTTAGAAACAAAAACGCCTATAACAAAGTCTGGTTTACATCATAGATTTACAAAAATTAAGCAAATTGCAAGTAAAATAAGGAATAATGATTAATTATTTCTTTTTTTTGATAAAATAATTATAGGTGATACTATGGATACCTTATTTGAAAAATTAAATGCAATAATTAATGAATATGATAGTTTTATAGTAATGGGGCATAAAGATCCTGATTTAGATTCTTTGGGTTCAAGTCTTGGCCTTTGTGAAATAATAGAGTCATTTGGCAAAAATGCATATTTATTTTTAGATGATAAGCATTTAGAAGAATATAATTCTAATATTAATCAAGCGTTTAAAAAAATGGAAAAAACTATAGTATGTGTTAATGAGAAAAGTTATAAAAAGATTGAAGGTAAGATTTTGCTAATTATAACAGATGTTCATACCCAAGAAAGATTAGAATATCCTAAATTATGTGATATATTTGATACTATAGTATTAGATCACCATATAAAAAATAAAAACTATATAAAAAACACTAAGTTTTTATATATTGATTCAACCTTATCTAGTATGTCAGAATTAATAACTTATTATTCTAAATATGTAAATATAGATTTAGATAATGTGATTTCTACTATACTTTTAGCAGGAATAGAAATAGATACAAATAGTTTTAATTTAAAAACTACAAGTAAGACATATGAAGCTGCATCTACCCTTATGGAAATGGGGGCTGATTCTATAATGAAACAGGAACTTTTAAAAAGTACAAAAGATGAATATATAAAAAAGGCAAGTTATATAAAAAGTAGCTTCATGATTAATAATAATATGGCAATGTGTGTAATAAACAAAATTGTTGAAACAAAAACACTAGCAGAAGTAGCAGAAGAAATGCTTAGTTTTGAAGATGTAAAGGCAACTTTTGCGCTTGGTAAAATAGATTTAGAAACAATTGGAATTTCAGCAAGATCTCTTGGTGATATAGATGTTAGTTTAATTATGAAAGAGCTTGGTGGTGGAGGTCATCATTCTAATGCAGCAACTCAAATTAAAAATAAAACACTTAAAGAAGTAAAACAGGGATTAATAGATATAGTAGTACAATAACTAACAGGTTATAAAATATATTTATTATGGCAATAATTAATACAATTATTGCTTTTTTCTTTTCTTATTTTATATTTTATAGTATAATATTAATAGACTTTTAAGGAGGTATTTCATGAAAATAATTTTAATAAAAGATGTGAAAAAACAAGGTAAAAGTGGGGATATATTAGATGTTAAAGATGGGTATGGTTCATTTTTAATTAATAAAGGTGATGCAGTACTAGCTACTTCTAATAGTGTAAGTAGATTAGATAGAGAAAATAAAGAAAAAGAAAATAAAGAGAATAATTTTATAAAGGAATGTGAAGTACTTAAGAAAAAATTAGAAAATTTGAAAATAAGTTTTAAAGTTAAAACTGGTGATCAAGATAGAGTATTTGGTAGCATAAGCGCTAAACAAATAGTAGAAGAATTAAAAAACAAGGGATATAGCATAGATAAAAAACAAGTTAAAGTAACTAATTCAATTTCTTCATTAGGGTTTCATAATGTAGATATTGAATTGCATAAGAAAGTAATAGCAACAATTAAAATAGAACTTAAAAAGTAGGTGAGTTATGAATAGAGAAATACCACGTAATATTGATGCAGAACAATCAGTATTAGGGGCTATGTTTTTAACAAAGAAGGCTTTACAAAAGGCATTAGAATTATTAGATGGTAGTGAATTTTCAGAAGATAATAATAAGAAGATTTTTAGATGTATAAAAAATGTTGATGCCAGAGCTAGCATAGTAGATATAACTACTGTAGCGGATGAGATAAATAATAATGGTGGTTTAAAGGGTGTAGATTCAATTGAGTATTTAACCGAAATAATAGAAAGTGTTCCATCAGCTGCAGGAATTGATGAATACATAAAAATAGTAGCAGATAAATCAATACTGAGGCGACTTATAGATGAAGCAAATAGCATTATTAATGAGAGTTACAATACTAGTAATAATATTAGTGAAGTAATAGAAACTGCTGAAAAAAAGATTTTTGAAGTATCAAAAAAATTAAGAAGTACAGAGTTTAAATCAATACAAGATGTACTTTACAAAACACAGGCAGATATTGAAAAATTATCTGAAAATAAAGGAGATATTACAGGTATTCCGACAGGATATTATGAGCTTGATAAGTTAACCAGTGGATTTCATCCACATGAACTTATAATAGTTGCCGCTCGTCCAGGTATGGGAAAAACAGCGATAGCGCTTAATTTTGTAACTAATATAGCAATTAATAGTAAAAAGACTGTTGCTTTGTTTAACATGGAAATGGGTGCTGAACAGCTTGCTACACGTATGCTTTCTAGTGTAGGTCAAATAGAAGGTTCAAAACTAAAAACTGGTAATTTAGAACATTCTGATTGGAAGAGACTAAACGAAGCAATAAGTAGGCTTTCTAATACAAAAATATTTATAGATGATACAGCAGGACAAACAGTGGGGGAGATTAGAAGTAAATGTAGAAAACTTGCAACTAGTCCAAGCGGTCTTGATTTGGTTCTAATTGACTATTTAACACTTATTCAAGGTACAAGTAAAAATGGTTCTAATAGACAACAAGAAGTAGCAGATATTTCACGCGCACTTAAAACTATGGCAATGGAATTAAATGTTCCTGTAATAGCTTTATCACAGCTTTCTCGTGGTATTGAACAACGTGTGGATAAAAAACCAATGCTTAGCGACTTAAGAGAGTCTGGAGCAATTGAGCAAGATGCGGATATAGTAGCTTTCTTACACTGCACAGATGAAGAAAGAGAAAAACAAAATAGTTTAATGGAATTTGTAATTAGGAAACATCGT
This sequence comes from Bacilli bacterium, assembly GCA_045636225.1. Classification (GTDB taxonomy): domain Bacteria; phylum Bacillota_I; class Bacilli_A; order RF39; family UBA660; genus UMGS1613. Next base: position 4,414 of record JAZTXB010000154.1, on the reverse strand, counting down.
AATGGACCTCTTGCTGATGTTCCATTAATATTTCAAAGGGCAACTAGTACATTTGTAAATGTTGCTAATGTAAAAGAAGAAAATTAGGGTGAAAGTATGAAACTAGTAGTAAAATATTTACTTATAGTAGTTTTGACAGTAATTATATTTGTTTTTGGATTTAATTATAAAGATAATAAGCAACCAAGTGTACTTTATAATGTATATTTAAAAAATGAATTAATAGGAACTATAGAATCAAAAAAAGAATTAGAAGAATACATAAATAATCAAGCAACTGTGATAAGAGAAAATATTAAAAAATATACTTTAAAGATAGAAGCAATAGAATCTTTTCTAAAATATAATAATATTAATGAATTAAATAATTATAATAAAGAAGACAAAGCAAATTATTTAATAACCAATCAAAAAAATCTACATATAGGAGATTCTGATTTAGAAAATTTAAGGTTTTATCAAGCAGAAAAACTTTATAATATAACAGAGTTAGAGTTACAGGAAATGAAAAAATATGTATCAGATAATGATATATATTCACATGTAGAAGACGTATATGTACCAAATGGTATAGAGGTAAAGAAAGTATATACATATGATAATGTTGTTATTCCTGTTTCTGAAGCTTATAAAAGAATAGTTACAAAATCATCGTTTTCAATAGCAGGATATAAATTTACAATAAAGAGTGAAAACGAAGAAGTTGAAGATATTGTTGTATATACTTTAGATACTAAAACTTTTTCTGATGCAATCGAAGATTTAATAACTATATTTGTTGATGAAAAAGTGTATGAAAATTATAAAAATAATACTCAAGAAGAAATTAAAACCACAGGTTCTTTGATAGAAAAAATTTATATAGAAGAAGAAATTACTTATAAAGCGATAAATATTTCAGTAGATGAAAAGATTTATACAAACTCAAATGATTTATCAGCATATTTATTATATGGTGATACATATACTGAAAAAATTGTCCAGGTTAAACATGGTGATTCAATAGAATCATTAGCTAATGAAAATCAAATAAGTGTACAAGAATTTTTAATATTTAATGAACAGTATACTAGCAGAGATAATTTGCTAGTACCTAACACTAATGTTGTTATATCAACAGTAGATCCTAAAATTCAAGTAGTAGTTGAATCTTATGAAGTAGTAGATAAAGATTCGGATTTTATTATTCAAGAACAATATGATGAAAATTTGACACAAGGAAGTGTTGTGGTAACACAAGAAGGTAAAAAGGGATTAGATAGAGTAAGCCAAAATGTTAAGAGTGTTAATGGAAATATTGCGTATGTAGATCCAGCAGGAAAAGAAGTTATTCAAAGCTCTATTCCACAAGTTATAAGCATAGGAACAAAAATTATTCCTAATATAGGTAGTACGGCTTCATGGGGATGGCCAACTGAACAAGGTTATACATTCTCTTCATATTATGGATATAGATTATCAGTATTTGGAGAAGGAAATTTCCATTCTGGTTTAGATATAGCAGGAACTGGTTATGGTTCAAATGTTTATGCATCTAATAATGGTACAATAGAAATAATGACGTATGTGTATTCATATGGAAATTACATATTAATAAATCATAATAATGGATATTATACACTTTATGCTCATATGTCTGGTTTTGCTCCTAATTTATCTGTAGGAAGTACAGTATCTCGTGGTCAAGTAATAGGCTATGTAGGTTCATCAGGATGGTCAACAGGACCACATTTACATTATGAAATTAGAACATGTGCACAATATGCATGTATCACTAATCCGCTTTGGTATTATTAATGAAAGTATGCGTTTTATCGAGTGGAAGTAAGGGTAATTGTACCTATGTTGAAACAGAAAATCATAGAATTTTAATAGATATAGGTACAAGTTCTTTATATGTAGAAAAGTCACTTAAAGAAATAGGTATTGAACCAAGTAGTGTAGATATAATATTAATAACACACGCACATATAGATCACGTAAATGGACTTAAAGTATTTTGTAAAAAATATAATCCGTTAGTTTATATTTCAAATAAAATACAAAAAGAAGCTAATATAAATATTATTAATTCAAATACAGATGAAGAGATAAATATAGAAAATGATATAAAAATAAAATCTATAACACTATCCCATGATGTTACTGATATAAAAGGATATGTAATAGAAGATAAAATTTCTTCTATGGTTTATATAACAGATACTGGTTATATAAGTGAAAAAAACTTTAAGGATATAATAAATAAAAATTTATATGTTTTTGAAAGTAATCATGATATAGAAATGTTAATGAATAATCCTAAATATCCGCATCACACTAAAATTAGAATATTAAGTGATAAAGGGCATTTATCTAATAAAGATTCAGCTTATTATTTATCTAAGTTAATTGGAAATAATACAAAACATATAATACTTGCGCATCTTAGTGAACAAAATAATACAGAAGATTTAGCTCTTGAAACCTTAAATGATACATTAAAAAGAAAAAATATAAATTTTAATAATATTATAGTAGCTAGACAAAATGAAATGACGGAGTTGTATAATATATGATAAAAATAATATGTGTAGGGAAAATTAAAGAAAAATATTTAGTAGATGCTATAGAAGAATATAAAAAAAGATTATCTAAGTATGCAAAACTAGAAATAATAGAAGTTAATGATATAGATAATTCTAATATAGATATAGTATTAAGCAAAGAAAAAGAATTAATAGAAAAGCATATTGATTCTAAAGATTATGTAATAACATTAGAAATAGAAGGAAATATGTTAAGTAGCGTTGAATTTGCTGATAAAATAGATAATATATTTAATACTAATTCAACAATATCTTTTATAATAGGTGGTTCATATGGAATTCATCAAGATATAAAAAAAAGAAGTAATTATAAGTTATCTTTTTCTAAATTAACTTTTCCTCACCAATTGTTTAGAGTTAATTTACTTGAACAAATTTATAGGGCATTTAAAATAAACAATAATGAAACATATCATAAATAAAAAAGGTAAACAATAAATTTACCTTTTTTTATTTATCTAATTTATATTGTTCTATATAGCCTAGTGTACTTAATATTGTTGCACATGCTATTAATATAATAAATATTGGATCTGCAACATAAATAGACATACATGTAACAATAACACTTAAACCTATAGAAATAAATATAAATTCATTTTTCTTATATATATATCCAACTAAATTAAATAAAGATATAAATACAAATATGCAACTAAAAATCAAACTAAATTCTTCAAATGCCTCAGTTGCATGTGTTGACCAAATAACTTCACCTATAGTTGCTTCTGTTACTTCCATTTGAATTCCTTCTGCATCTATTAAATGGTTAATAAAGTCTGAATAATGTAAGAATTCAGGGAGCATTAACATAAATAGAACTAAGCTTATTATAAAACTTACAAATAAAAGTTTACTTCTTTTTTTTACAAAATCTTTAATTTTTTTCAAAATATCCACCTCAATTTTAAAATATCATAAATATTATATTAAAACAATTTAAATATTTAAAAAAATATATATAATTTTTTTTATGTGTAAAATAAAGTAAATATATTAGATTATACTTGATATAAACTAAATTTTATAATAAAATAATACAAGGTGATTTGATGACTGAGGTATATAATTTTATAAAAGAGTTAAATATTAAAAGTAAATATATAGTATTAGCAATTAGTGGTGGCCCTGATTCTATGTGTTTATTAGATATTCTTTTAAATTTAAGAGAAAAGATAGGTTATGAATTAGTAGTTGCGCATGTACATCATAATTTAAGAGAAGAAAGTGATTATGAAGCAATTAAAGTAAAAGAATATTGTGGTAATAATAATTTAATTTTTGAAATGATGAAGATAGAAAAATATCCATCTGGTAAATTTAGTGAAGAAGCTGCAAGAAAAATTAGATATGATTTTTTTGATAGTATAATTGAGAAATATAACTCAGACATTTTATTTACAGCGCATCATGGTGATGACCAAATTGAAACAATTTTAATGAGATTAACTCGTGGGTCTAGTTTAAAAGGATATGCAGGAATAGAAATCATTACAAAAGATAGAGGTTATAAAATCGCAAGACCACTTATTAATATAACAAAAGAAGAAATTATACAGTATTTAGATAAAAAAGATATTTGGTATGCAGTTGACAAATCAAATATGGACTTAAAATATACTAGAAACAGGTATAGAAAAAACATATTACCTGAACTAAAAAAAGAGAATAAAAATGTTCATACAAAGTTTAATGAATTTAGTGAGAAGATTTTGTTAGCTGATAAATATATTAGAAAACAATCTTTAAAATATTATAATAATTTAGTTAAAGGTACAGATATAAATATTTTTGAATTTAATAAGTTAGATAAAATATTAAAGTTA
>JAZTXB010000153.1:0-1877 GCA_045636225.1 Bacilli bacterium | reverse complement strand
AAACTGAAAAAGAATTAATTGAAAAAATGAAAGAAGAAATCAAAAAAGAAAAAGAATATAATGCAGAAAATAAATATGTTGATGCGTTATTAGAAGAAATTGCTAAAAACACTGAAGTAGACATTCCTGAAGAATTTATCGAAAATGAAATTGAAAGAATGTTCCATCAATTTTCTGATAACGTAAAAATGCAAGGATTAACAGTTGAACAATATTGTTCATTCTTACAAACTACGGAAGAAAAAATTAAAGAACAAATGAAGGAAGAAGCAACAAAAAGAGTAACATATAGATTAATTTTAGAAGAAATTAGTAAATTAGAAAAAATTGAAATTTCTGATGAAGATGCTGACCATGAAGCAGAACATTTATCAACTCACTACCAAATGACTAAAGAAGAGTTATTAAAGGCATTTGGTGGATTAGAAATGATTAAATATGACTTACAAATGAAAAGAGCATTAGAAATTATCCAAAGTAAATAAAAAAGAATCAACGATTCTTTTCTTAAATTGAAATTTGAACCGCACCACTAAGGTGCGGCTTTTTGATATAATAAAAGAGCCCAACCCGGCAAGGAGGAGCTCATATATGAATTATAAACAATTAACAGAAAAAAATAAAGTAGAAATTGATATTTTGTTGAAACAAAATTTATCAATGAGAGAAGTGGGAAGAAGATTAGGGATAAGTCATTCAACAATATCAAGGTATAAAGCAGGAATATATAAGAAAAGAAAAATAGATATAAATAAAAAGTATGAAATATTTATAAAATATTTATTTGACCATTATGACAGAAGAGACCATTCAATAGAAGTATGTGTATATCAATTTAAAAAGCAATATAAATGGGCAAAAAGCGTAAGTGTAAAACAAGTATATAATTGGATAGAACAAGGGAAAATACATTTAAAAAGGGATGATTTATGTTATAAAAAACATAAAAAGAAAAAACGAAGCGGAATGATGGAACATTTTCTGTGGAATTTAGAAAATAAAACAATATTGCCAATAAGTTTAAGACCAAAGTATATTGAATATAGAAATGAACCAGGGCATCTAGAAATAGATTCAATATTGGGTAAAAAAGACGAACAACAAGCTATAATATCTATTGTAGACAGATGTACAAGAAGATTATGGTTAATTAAAGCAGAATATCGATATGATTATTACACAGCAAATTTAATATATAAATATCTAATAGCAAATGATATAGAAGTAAAATCAATAACAGTGGACAATGGACTAGAATTTAGAGCGTTAGGAATAGCAGCAAAAAGATTAGGAGTAAAACTATATAAATGTGACCCATATTGTTCTTTTCAAAGAGGAAGTAACGAAAGAACAAATGCGATAGTAAGAAGATATTTACCAAAAGGTACATCATTTAAGATGACACCCCAAATATATTTAGATGATATAGCATTCAATATAAATTCAATGCCAAGAAAAATTTTTGGATTTAAAAGTTCATATGAAATAGAATTAAACTATTAATTTTTTCGTTTGTTTAAAAATTGTAATATATTCTATTTTTTTGTCAATAATAGAATAAACACAAAGTGTTATTGACAAAAAAATTAGAATATATTTAAAAAATAAGTAACAAACAAAAGAAAAAAATTGACTAATATTTTTTATTTGTTAAAATTGTATTAACTGGTGCGGTTGAGATTACAATTAAAAAAAGATATATAACAAAGTCTTTGTTATATATCTTTTTTTTGATATAATTTTATTAGTGGGTAGAAGGTGTAAGTATGAAAACTGAATTAATTAATATATTAGAAAAAATAGGGCTTAATAAAGACTATATTAATCAATTTAAAAATGCGGTACTAAAAAAAATTTTTATAAATAAAGAACAAAAA
>JAZTXB010000152.1:0-3116 GCA_045636225.1 Bacilli bacterium | reverse complement strand
TGATTATGAGCAACAAGCAGCAGAATATGTAAAAAATAATAGTGGAACAATTAATACATATAAACATACCATTAAACAATATCAAGATGGAGCTTATTATTGTTATAGCACAGAACTTGCAAACTAATAAATTTTATGTTATATTGAATATGTCAAGGAAACTTGCATAAAATAAAAAAAAGGATACATTTGATTGGCGAATCAAATGCATTCCCTTATTGGATGTGCATCTGAAATCAACAGTTGTTGAAATCAGATGCTTTTGCTATTTTAGGAGTAGAAGTATTACAACTAAGAATAGTAGTAATATAATAATAAATTGAGAAATCTCTCTTTTTGTCATTAATACCACCACCTTTCATCTACAATTAGTATTTGAAAGGGAAAGCATCTGATATTTTCAAATGTATCCAGATAAATTATATCAAACAATTGTATTTATGACAATAAATATCTATAAAAAAATATAATTAATACTAATAACTGGATATGTGAGTATTTATGTGATAAAGTGATAATAGAGGACAGGATACAAGGGAGCTTCTATTATGTTCACAAAACGCCCCATTAAGATATTTGGTGAAGCTTAAATAGGCTTCACTTTTTCTTTTGCAAAATCTATATATTCTTTATTCTTTTTATAAAATTCTCCTAAATTTCCGTCTTCTATAAATATAGTTTTTTTAGAAAGAAGCAACATTGCATGAAAGGTGGTGGTAATTATGACTAAAAGAGAATTTTCTCTATACATTATAATTCTACTATTATTCTTTATAGTAATCACCTTACTGTATAAATAATAAAAACATCTGATTTCAACAACAGTTGATTTCAGATGCAATCCAATTAAAGGGAATGCACTTGATTCGCATAATCAAATGTATCCTTTTTTATTATATGCAAGTTTCCTTGACATATTTAATATATCATAAATATATTAAAAGTGCAAGTTAAAAAAATGAATATTATATGTTATAATATAAATGTCAACAAATAAAATGGTAAAGGATGATAGTATGGAAATTAGAAAAATAAATGAAAACGAAATGAAGATTGCATTAGATTTAATATGGAAAACATTTTTAGTGTATGAAGCACCAGATTATACTGAAGAAGGAGTAAAAGAATTTAAAAAGAGTATAGATGATCAAGAGTGGATAAAATCTAGAGAATTTATTGGTGCATTTGAGGATAATGAATTACTTGGATTAATAGCACTTAAAGATTTTAATCATATAGCTTTGTTCTTTGTAGATGGTAAACATCATAAAAAGGGAATTGGTAAAAAATTATTTTTAAGAGCTTGTGAATTAAATACTAGTGGTTTTTATACAGTAAATTCATCTCCATTTGCTAAAGAAGTTTATGAACATTTAGGATTTGTTTCAACTTCTGAGGAGCAATCCATAAACGGATTAAAATTTTTTCCAATGGTCAATACTAATATAAAAGAATATTTAGAAAGTAATATAAAAAAATCAAACAAGGTTTTATAAAAATATAATAAAAAATAGTAGCGAACCACAAAGTTGAATTTAAAACAAAGGGAACCCTTATTAATAAAAGGTTCTTCTTTTTTTACTCAAATTTTGGACTTGTGTTTTCATCAAATAATCCCCAAAAAGAGTAAAAAATAGGATAAATTAACAAAACAAAAAAGGGATGAAATTCCTTATAAAATAAAGAAAAGTCTTGGATTCAAGACTTCTTAAAAACCTATGGTAGCGACGGCACACGTCTATACCACTTTTTAATAATCCCTTTATTTACAAGGGAAAAGCAGGGTATAAAAAAAGTTTTGGTCTTGTTTTTAGTCTTGTTTTAAAAATAATAAAAAAACAAACATATACTATTGATATATGAATATATGTTTGATATAATTATATGCAGGAACATTTAATAGTTGGGTCATTGCCAAATTCCAAAAAAGGAAGGAGGCGATATTATGTTTAAGAAGGATTTATTAATCTTTTCATTAATCATACTTATCTTCCTACTAGTATTATTACTATTTATAGTTTTGATATGAAAAGAAAATCACCTAACTCAAACGCATTGAATTAGGTGAACTCAAACAAAATGGTAACACCCAACATGACGTATTAAGTGTTCCTTTTATATTATATGAAGTTTCCTTCACTAAATACATTTTATCATAAATATATTAATTGTGCAAGTTTAATAGTTGAAAAAATGATTGTGGTATATTATAATGTAGTTAACAAATAGTAATTTCAAAGTGAGGGAATTTAATGTTAACAAAGATTCTAAATTTTATATCAAGTATTAGTTGCGTTATTGCAATTATATTGTTAGAGGGCTTTATAGCAATTAGTGATAGTTTTTATTTTAATGGATATATTGTTTTAATTTTTTTATTAATGCTATTAAACCCTATTGCAAATATTTTTAGATTAAATAAGAAAGTGATAGGAAATCCATTATTCCATTTTATGATTTTATCGATAGCGGGATATATTTCATATGTTGTAATAAATGCCATTACAATATATAAAAACAATATGAATGGAACTCCTGATAATTCTTTATCCCTAAATGCATCCACATTGTATTTTTCTGATAGATTTTTATATATTTTAATTGCAATTATAGTAATATTATTAACAACATTCATTTTAAAAAAGAAACATATCAAATCTGATAAAGATAATTCAAAATTAATGCTTATAATAATATTAATAACATCAATTATTCCTTTATTAAGTAATAGAATTTGGACTATGAATTTAATATGTGCAGGATTTAATATAGCACAAATAATTTTTACAATAATGATATTTTTTAAATTAAGATATATCAATACATCAAGCGAATTACAAAAATACTATTTGATATTAATGCTTACATCATTAGTATCATTAAATCCTATTTCGTTAGTTTTATCAGGATATATATTTATTCAACTAGATACATTTGGGTTAAACTTATAGAGTACTATAAAAAAACAAGTTTATTTTGATATGAACCCCGTTTCTTGGACATAGAAACGAGGTTTTTATATGTCAAAATTAACTTATAAAGATAAAATAAATTTATATAAAGATAGAAAAAACGGATTAACAATTCCAAAATTAGTTTCTAAATATAATATAAGA
>JAZTXB010000151.1:0-4845 GCA_045636225.1 Bacilli bacterium | reverse complement strand
ACTTTTTCTGTTTTAGCTGACCTTAATGCATAGCCAAACAAATATAAAGTTATAATTAAAGATATTAATACAAGTGGATTAAAGAATGTTTTTCTTATTATTCCAAATCCAGGTAATATGTTTACTACTTTACCAATTATTTGATTTTTCCCGATAGCGTCATCTTTACTACTATTAGCGTCCCCTCTTGTTACAAATGTTCCACCATATGCTTCTACTACTCTATGTGTAATAAATTCTCCGTTTTTCTTATATGTAACTATATCATCAACTTTGATATCGCTAGAATATTTTACAATAATCCAATCGCCAGGATTAATAGTATCAGCCATACTTCCAGTTTGAACTTCAAAAGTTGAGAAACCAAAAAAACTAGAATAATCATTTCCTAATACTTTTATTTGAATATTATTATATATTGAAACTAATAATATAATTCCAAAAACTCCTATTAATATATCTAAAACTATATTTACAATTTTTTCATATAAACCCCTTTTTTTTGTGTCCATAGCTTAACCTCCTACCTTATAGCATACTATATTAATTTTACCACAAACGACAAAAAATGACAACCTATATGACTAGTAATTTTTTACCTTTTTGTAACTACTATGAAAACAAATGGTGAATAAACAAAAGAAGGGCGCAAAATCCCTAGGGAGAAAATGGTTATTTTTTAAACATTTCCACATATATAATTAAATTTCATCTGATTTAAAGGCAACAAAATATCTCAAATAAAACTTATTTTTCAAAGAACTATTGCATATTAGTGAAATTAATATTTAATTATAATGATTTCGTTGACTTGGTCTGGTCGGTTTCCTGTAATTCCTTCCAACCTAAGTCTTTTAATTTTTTTAAATATGAATTTATTTTTTTCTCTGTATTAAATTTATTATAAAAATCAGCACCTAACTCAGTAAATTCAACATCATTTTTTAACATATGATATATTGATATCAACATAGAATGGGCTACTGCAATAGTGGCTCTGTTTTTTCCTCTTCTAATGGAAATTCTTTGATATTGAGCATGAAAAAATGAATTTTTATTTTTAGCAGCAGATTTTGCACATTGAGCAAGTGTAGATTTCAAAATTTTATTTCCTTTTCTAGTTTTTCCACTTTTTCTTTTTCCAGCACTTTCATTATTACCTGGACTAACACCAGCCCAAGATGAAATATGACCTTCAGTCGGGAATCTACTCATATCTTGTCCTATTTCTGCTAAAATTATTTGAGCTGTAGTTTTTCCTATTCCTGGCATTTTAATAAGCTTTTTAATATTTTTATCATATTCTACCATAAATTCATCTATTATTTTATTCATATCTTCAATTCTGTCTGTTAATTCATTAATATGTTTTATAACTTCTTTTATCATAGTTTTTTGAAAAGGCGTAATAATACCTTCCATTGCATTAACTACATCGTCTATTGAAGCACTGATTCTTGCAGTTACTAATTTTTCGGCCTGTTCTTTATCTATATCACTTTCATTTTCTAAAACATATTCAATTAACGACATACAAGTCTTTCCTGTAACATTTGCCAATATTGAAGTGATTTTTATATTAGCGCCTTCCAACATTTTTTGTAGTCTGTTTAAAGCTCTAGCTCGTTCTTGAGTAATGCTTTTTCTATATCTAGTAGCCTCTCTTAATTCTCGTTGTTCTCTTGTTGGAATATAACTAGGTTTTAATAATCCATGTTTTAGTAAATCTGCAATCCATTCTGAATCCAAAACATCTGTTTTTCTTCCAGGAACGTTCTTATATTCTTTTGCATTAATGATAATAAAATCCAAACCTTTCATTTCAAAAATATTTACTAATGGTTTCCAATAACTAGCTGTACTTTCCATAGCAATCATTTCACACTTTTGAGATATTAACCATTCTGCCATTTCTTTAATATCTTTAGTTTCTGCACCAAATTCTTTTATTTCTTGTTTATTGCCTTTTTTTAAACAAGCAACCAATTTCATCTTGTGCACATCAATCCCACAACAACTTTTGTAAATTACATTCATTAAATTACCTCCTACATATAATTTACATACAACATTATCTTCTAGTACTATTATTCTACTATACGTCCTATCAGCATTAGCTATAGACAAAATGTGGTTCAAGGAAGAAGATAAAAGAGCAGTCTATTCAGCGGTCTCTTAGAGCCAAGTTACAATCGCCCTTCGTTGTATAACTTAATATTATAAACAAATTAAAAGAAAAAAACGATAACTTTATTAGTTTTCGTTTATAGTGGTGCTTTTTTAAGCATGAGCGTCTATTCACACCCATTAAACAATAGCATCACAAAAACAGTCAAGAATTACTTAATTTTGACTGTTTTTAAGTTCTATTAATTCAGCAACCGTATATGGCGCACCTTCAAATAATCTTTTTAATGCCATTGGCTTACTGATACCAAAATTTCCACAGGTTTCTGTATAACTTCTTATATTAGCAAAATATCTTGCATGCTCTAAGCTTTTAAAATTTAAACTTATTTTCATTTTGGTTTTTATCATTCTAAGCAATGTTTCTACAAAATTATTTGAATAAGGAATTGAGAAATCATTCATCCAAAGTGTGATATTATCTTTATAATCTCTTAAAAATTCTAAAAGGTTTTCCTCGTTTATGTATTCATATTTATGCTTTAGTTCTTTATATTCTATAAAACCTTTTGTAACTATTTCATCATATTTACTAAGAATGTTTTCTAATTCTTCTTTCGCAAATGATTTAATTCCCTTTTCGATATACTCCTTTCTAAGTCTTAAGGTGTCTTTAAGAAGTTTTTCCATATTGTTTGCCCAACTGTGCTTTGTATTTACTGAAATTCCCTTTAATTTTCTAGTTATATGCGCATTACACTCCGCATTTTTGTATTTATATTCATCACAATAATTATGTAATAAATGGTCGTGTACAACTACCGTGGTTCCCGAAAGATTTTGTAATATGCCATCTTCATTCATTCCTTCAACATTTTTTGCTATATGCGCTTTAAATAATACAAATTGTCTATCACTATATGCTCTAAAGCAGGCTTTATCTTTTTCACCGATACCAACTACGGTATCGTCCCAATGAAGTAATAAGGCTTCTTTTAGGACTTCTTTAACATCAAATACAAATGTTTCTAAGGCTAGTCCTGCATTTTTTTGTAATTTGACCATATAACTTTCGCATGGATTTATTTCTCCATTGGTAAAGCCAAATAAAATTTCTCTAATTCTATTATAGGATACAAAACCATAATCATACAACATGAGAATCATTGACTTTATTTCACTTCCATATTGGTTTTCACCATGTAAGCTTCTAGGTATTTCAGTTTTTATTAATCTACCACAATTATTACATCTTTTTGTTATAAAAATATGCCTTATTTTTTCTATAGATGTTTTAGTATCTAACTCATCTCTTTCTTTTGTTTCTACAACAGAAAGATTTTTACTATGACAATGGGGACACTCATTACATGTATGTTCTTCAACGTTAGTAACTTCATTATCATTAAATTTACCTAGTGTGTTTTTCTTATGACCTTCTTGACCACCAATTTTGCGATTAGTTTTTTCTCTGGAATTTTGGATATTAGTTTTCTTGTTTTTTTCTTTATCAATAGGATTTTTACTACTAGGTAAACTTGAAGTCTCTGAATTAATATTTAGTCTACATTCTAATTCAAATATTCGCTTATCTTTTTCAGCTAATTCAGCTTCATACTTTTTAGTTAATTGTTCTTCTAGTTTTTTTAATGCTTTTTCAATGCGATTTTCAGTTTGTTTTTTATATTTATTAAATTCAGTTCTAATTTTATTTTTTTCTTCTTTTTGATGAGCTAAACAATCTTGTAGTCTTGTAATATGTTTTTCTTGACTATCAACTTGTTTTTGTAATCTACCTAAAGATGTTTCCATACCTATGCACTTCCTATCATGATTCAATTGTACCACTATATATATCAAAAAAACAGTCTATCAAAAAAACAGTCTATAAAATTATTATAAAATGAGTTATAATAATATATTAGACTATTTTATCTATACTGGGGTGTGAATAGTTACACCTTTTTTATTAACTTTTAATTTATTAATTAGTTTTAAATAGAAAAAACAACATACTTATTTAATATGTTGTTTAGCTTTTAAACTATTATACTTTTACTTTTTGATGACCTTGTTCTACAGTAGCAGTTCCTTCTTCAAAACCAAATGACACAATTCTATCTATATTAGCCTTTAATTGTTTTAAATCTTTTAATGATAACTTATCAATGTCGTTAATATTAAATGGTTTCCCCGATGCTTTTACTTCTTCTATTTTAGCTTTTGTTTTTCTACTAACATTTGATAAAACATTTTGTTTATTTAAATTAGCATTAATTTTTTCTTCGTTTTCTAGGAAAAACTTTGATTTCTCTAAATCAATTTTCTTTGAATTGCATAATGCAATTGCTTCAATGCCATTGAATATAACAGCACTACATATACCATAACCAACGCACGCTAAAAGAGCAGTAGAAAGATTGGGCGCGAATATACTAAATAAAATACCTGCTGTTACACTTAAAACAAATCTTACTTTAAACATTGCCTTCTTAAAACGAGAAAAGGCATGTTCTTGTTCGTTTATATCAGCATTCTTTACTTGTACTTTTTGTCTTGAATCAACTTTTTTTAAATTTTCTTCTGTATATGGAATAGGATAAGATTCACCGTTTGCTAAATAAAGAATAATTTTCCCATTCTTTTTATCTTCTTTATAAGATAATATAAACTCTTTTCTTTCTGCTTCATTTCTTGAATAATCCTTCATATAATTTC
>JAZTXB010000150.1:0-38605 GCA_045636225.1 Bacilli bacterium | reverse complement strand
TTAAATCTCATTTGTTCACCTCCTTTTAAATAAATTAATTATTCGAAACATTTATTATGTATCTCCTAACTATTACCATTTTACTATATTCATATAATTTTGTCAATATAAAATTACAAATGAAGTCAAAAAACTTCACTTTTTGAAACATATGGTGTAAACTTTAATAAAACAATACATTATAATCCATACCCCGAAGGAGTGATTAGATGACTAAATTACAAAAGTCATTTGATACAGTAGAAGTAGGAAAGAGAATAAGACAATTAAGAAAGGCTAGATCACTTAAACAAGATGATTTAATGGAAGTATTAAAACTTTCTCGCCCAGCAATTAGTAATATTGAAACAGGAAGAAGAAATATAAATTTACATCAAATTAAAGCGTTAGCAGATTTTTTTGGAGTAAGTATAGATGTTTTAGGTATTCAATCAGAAGAAGTTGAAACAAAAGATTTATTAGAAAGAGCAAGATTAATTTTTGAAAATGAAAATGTACCTTTAGAAGATAAACAAGAATTGAGTGAAGCAATTTATTCTATGTACCTTAATATTAAAAACCAAATAAAAAAATAGAAGCACCATTTAGGCACTTCTTAAAGGGGGTGATAAAATGTTTTAGTTAAGACACTTCTTTTACTTTTATTTTTATCTTTATGTTGTTTTGTTGGGCATATAGTTCATATAACAACTCATAGAATTTAGTAATATTCATTATATTACCTCCATTTGTAGTATAAATGTTTCAAATAGCAAATAATTTAACTACATTATGAAACAAACCACAATATTAAGACAATAAGAATTTAAAGGGGATACTGGAAATGAAAGCCAAAAGAATTGCGGGATATGTTAGGGTTTCACATGATGAACAAAAGAAGTATGGTTATTCAGTTCAAGCACAAATAGAAAGAATTATAAGATATGCAGAAGAAACAGGTTCACAATTAGTTGAAATATACGTTGATGAAGGTTTTACTGCTACAAAAATGAAAAGACCTGATTTATTAAGAATGTTAGATAATCTCCATACATTTGATATTCTTGTCTTTACACGATTAGATAGGTTTTCTAGGAATGTTTTACAAGCAAATAAGATGGTTGAAGTAATGGAAGAATATGATGTAGCAATTAAATCTATTGAAGAAGAAGATATTGATACATCTACTGCTGATGGTAAATTTAACTTTAATTTAAGGGTATCACTTGCACAAAGGGAAGCAGAAAAATCAGGTGAACGTATTAGGTCAATATTTGAATTTAAAATTAAAAATGGGCAACCCATAAGCGGTAATCAACCTTTTGGATACACAATAGCAACTAAAGACAATAAGAAAACAATTATTAAAGATCCTACCCTTGTACCTATCATTGAAGATATTTTTAATTACTTTGCCAAACACCATACTATAAGAGGAACAATGACATACATTAATGGGAAGTATGATATAAGCAAAAACTATAATTGTATTCATAGGGTTATAACCAGTACTGAATATTATGGATTATATGAAGGTAATCATACTTATTACCCCCCTTACATTACTAAAGAAGAATTTGATAAAAACCAAGAAAAAGTAAAAGCAAACATTAAAGAAAGAAAAAGTTCTAAAACATACCTTTTTACCTCCCTTATGAAGTGTCCTTTTTGCAAGTGTAAGATGGTTGGTAAATACACTAAAAGAAATAATAAAAATGGAACTGTTAGGGAATATTGGGGTTATATTTGTAGCAACCACCAAAGGAACAAATTATGCCCTTCAGGAAAAGTTATTAATGAAAATTATGTTTTAGACTTCCTTTTAAAAAATGTTGAAGAACTTGCTAAAAAGCATATTGCAGAAGTTATGGAAGTTAAACCAGCCGAACAAACCGACTTACCCCAAAACCGTATAAATGAAATATTAGAGGAAATAGATAGCTTAAATTACATGTTTCAGAAGAAAAGAATTGATGTTAAAAAGTACGACAGGGAATATGAAGCATTAGAAAGAGAACTTGCAAACTTGCAAAAAGAAACACCAAAGGAAACTGATATTACTATATTAGAAGAATTTTTACAAAGTAATTGGAAAGATGTTTATAACTCATTAGATAAGGAAAACCAAAGAGCATTGTGGAGGAATTTGATAAAGGAAATTAAGTTTGATGAGGAATTTAAAATTGATGTAGATTTTCTATAATTAGTGTTTCTCTAACTATACATAACCAAGTGGTTAAATGTAGTTATAGATATAAAAAAACCCTTGATATATCAACGTATCAGGGGTTTTCTAATGTACCTCACTATATAATTTTATAATTAGTTGCATTACTTCTTTCTCATTGTATCTATCCTCAATCATTTCTAACACCTCATAATATTCAATTTCTTCTTTTACATTCTCGTTATACACATCTACTGCCTTACTTAATTGGCTATACAATTCAAACATAAAACTACCTCCAATATATTGTTTTTTTCATTATATTAGAAATATGTTTATTAATCAAAAAAAAGAGTAGTTTTTTTATCTGCTCTTTGTTCTTTCATATTTTCTTTGTACTGAATTTCTGTTTTTGTGATAATAAGTATCTATGCTTGTATCTTCTTTATATTTAATTAATTGAGATCCATAAGTATCAATTTGATAATTTACTATATTTGTGAACATATCGTGAATTTCGCTATAATTCAAACCATATTTATCATAAAGCATTTTTTTAAATTTAAAATTATCTTCTATAATATCGTTCTTATGTATATTAAATATTAGTTCCTTTTTATCCATAAGCACTCCTATTTATTCTCTTTCATTACCCATAATAAATGATTTAATATGTCTTTATAACTTTCATATAATTCATCTTCTAAAAGTTCTTCTATGTATTTTTCGAGATTAAATTTATTAGGATTAGTTAATATGATTTTATCGTTTTCTAATTCAATTTTAACTTCATCACGTTCATTTAATCCTAATTTCTTTCTCATTTCTTTAGGGATAACTAAACGCCCTAATTCATCTATTTTTCTATTCACAATTCCACCCACTTTCTATATAACAACCTAATTCAACTTTATCTTGATAATCTCCAAATTGAGTATAACAATCTTCTATTTCCCTTTTATATTGGATTTCTAATATGTCATAATTTTGTTTTAGTTCATCATATTCATTACGCAACTTATTATTAATATTTTGTTGTTGATCTGTTTTTAATGAATACCCAATCGTTAAACCAAACCCACCAAAAATTAATAAGTATGCTATTGTTACCAATAATTGTTTATTGCTCATCTAACCACCTTATCTATTTCTACGTTCTTTAATTTATAAACTTTCATAGTCGCTCTACCTTCCGCTACACTATCAAATACTTTTGCTTCATCTTTAAAAGTCCATTTGTTAGGACACATTTCTATTCCTAAATGTTTATTAAAATACATTTCACTATTTAATTTTTTTATTCTACATTTCATTCTTTACCTCTTAACTTCATAGTTTCTTTTATTCTCTTTTGTATATTTTCTTGTTGTATAGGAAGTAATATCTTATCTCCTATTGTTCTTAATGTTGCTAATATACATAATTGATTAGTTAGTATTTGTTTTTCTATTTCACTCATTTAATCACCTCTAATCCACAAAAAACCAAAGTATAAAAAGTCCTATAGATAATACTATCCCTATAATTGTTCCTATCACTTCAAGCATTGCCCATATTTCTATCCAATTCATTTACTCACCTTCCACTAATCCAGCCAAATCCCCTAAATCAACTGATCCACTCTTAAACATTTGCTCTATCATTTGTAATTTATTTTCTCTTTTAGTTAAAAACTCATTTTCTTGTTGTAATCTATGTATTTCACTTATTAATTGTTCCTTTGCTTGATTTTCCATCTTTTCAAAGTATTCTTTATTCATTAATATCACCCCCTAAATATTCGTTTATATCAAACAAACATTCTTCAATTTCATAATCTAAATTGTATTTGTATTTTATAAGTATATAATCCTCGTATTTGCTATTAGAATTACCATCAACAAAACCATCAATATAACCGCCAATATCTCCAAATCCTAAAAAACTACTACCAGACATATTGCCCTTAATGTTACCTTTTATATTGGAATTACTTTGTCCTAAACCACTAATCCCTACTTCTAAAATAATTTTGTCATAAGTAAATCCTTTTAATTGATCTCTTTTTAAAGATATTAATTGTTCATTATTGTTTATTATTTTGTTTAGTTTTATTAATCTATTCTTTAGATTAGGTATATCTTTGTTTAATTCCTTTTGTTCTTCATCTAATTTACGCCAATCCCAATCATCACCAAAATATTTATCAGTGCCACCAAGCCATCTATGAGAATTGTAACCTGAATAATATCCTTCTTCTCTTAATTCTTTTTCTTTTTTCTTTTTTTCTTCTTCTAAAATAGGTTTTCTATCAATTTTTATTGCATATTTTTCCCTATAATCATCATAATATTTTTCTATTAAATCTATTAATTTCATATTCATCACCTCACTTTTCCCATATAAGAGCATATACTCCAAATTGCATAAATAATAGCCATATCCAAGATGATAACAACCCAACTTGAGCAATTATACTTCCTGAACTAAAAACGTCTGTAAACCCTATTAAAACGTAAATAACAACACTTAACATAATTGTTAGTGAAGTAACCAAAACTTTCCCTTTTTTATTTAATCTTCTTTTCATATTCCCTCTCCTAACTTACAAACCCATCTTATACCATTTTTTTCCAAATGTCAATACTTTTTGAGCAATTTTTTACCATTTATTAACATTTTACACTTTTCAAGCACAAAAAAAGACTAGGGAGCTACCCCTAGTCCTACTTAATTATTAATTTTTCCCCTACATAAATCTTGTTAGGATCTTTAATATTGTTGTCTTTTGCTATCTTTTGATATGTAGTATTATATTTAGAAGCAATTTTGCTTAATGTATCTCCTGATTTTACTATGTATGTTTTATATTTAGGTTTTGCCATTAGTTCATTTACTTTAGTTTGAACTGCTGTATAACTATATCCTGCTGCTCTTAATTTTGTTTTTCTTTCTTCACCATTTCCCCATTTACCCTCTATAACCTCTTTAGCAACCTCTTCTACACTCTTTTTAGGTGTAGTTGATGTATTTACCTTATTTTCTTTTTTTGTTGCTGTAAATCCGTTTAAACCGTTATTTTTCATAATGGTAGGATAATCTTTATAGGCATAGTTTTGATCGCATACATAACCAGCTATTTTATTAGTTCTAATCATATTTGTTTCTCCACCAAATTGCCATAATCCGTGTGCTGGTGTACTAGGGTTATTTGTTCCCCAATTAGCAACCCAACAATCATATTTTGATGGAATACTAGAAGATATGTAATTTCTAAACCAATTAGAATTTGCATAAACACCTACATAATAACCTTTGTTTTCTAGGTATTCACAAAAACCTTTAATAGCATTTGTTATTGCTGTTTTACCTGCTTTAGATTGATAATATGTATCTTCTACATCTATGTAAATAGGATATTCAAATTGTTTTCCTTTTAAACAATTCTCATACATAAATTTTGCTTCTGCTTTTCCATTTTCATAAGTAGTTGCTCTTGAAAACCAATAAGCACCTACACCTAATCCATTATTTTTAGCATTTTTATAATGTGTTTCAAATTCAGTATCTTTTGCTTTACTAACTCCATTACCATATCCAGTATAACCTGCTCTTAATATAGCAAATTTTACACCCTCTTTTTTTGCAGTAGTTAGATTAATTCCTTTTTGATATACTGAAATATCAATTCCAAATACTTTACTCATAATTATTCTCCTTTACTTGCCTTATTAAAACTATTAACTGTACTTTCAATAAGCATTCTTAACTCTAATTCTGTAACTGTTATGCCTTTTTCATTTAGCATTGTAGTAGCATTTTCAATACATTTATTTAGTTTTTCTTCACCTTTTAAATCCTTATATAATTGTTCAACTGCATTAACTACTGTTTTAACAACTTTTTCTTTTGTTTCAGTATTTACTTTTTCCTCATAAATCTTTTTAACCTTAGTTCCTATAAAAGTTGCAATACCAGTTAAAATAGCAACTATAATTTCAAGTAAATAAGGTTGTAATGCATTCAAAAATTCATTCATATTTATCACTCCTTTAAATACAAAAGAGGAACTAGATATTTTCTAGATCCTCTTCAACATATAATTCATTCATTTGTTCTTCTGTAAATGTATCTGGTACAAATATAGTAGTAGAATAATAAGGTATATGTTCAGGTACAACATTGCCCTCATTATCTACGTATTCAGCTACATATACATCATCAATACTTCTTATGTGTTTACCTTCATCTGCTACTATTTTTTTAGGTATTGTAGTTTCAATTAATTTCATTAACTCACCACCCATCCTTTTGCAGTAACAACTGCAATTTCTTCACTTGTTAATTTAGCAATATTGTCAGCACCAAGCACTAATTGTTGCGTATAAAGTGTTCCACCATTTGCTACATTATAAGTTAAATTTAAGTCGTATAAGTTATTTATTACACTCATTAAACTTTCGTGTGTTAGTAAAGTTGATCTACTTAAATCTAATTTGTAATTCAAATAGTTATTTACTGTTCGAGTATATCCTTTACCTAAATTAGGACCAAATGTTAAATTTGTTAATTTTTCCATCATACCTAAAAAACTACTAACAGTGTCTGCGCTAGAAAAATCAAAATTACTTATATCTAACGTCGGTAACTTAGTACAATAGTTAAATGTGTTAGAAAAGTTTGTCACTTTACTTGTATCAAAACTATTTACATTTATTTTCTCTAAATTCATACAATACCCAAGCATAAAACCTAGCGTCGTTGCATTACTTGTATCAAAATTACTTAAATCTAATTCAGTAAAATCATTGTAATAAAACATATAAAAGAAGGTGCTAGAATTACTTGTGTCCAAATCACGTAAAACTGAAGTATCCCAATTCCCTTTGCATTGATAAAACATATAGTCCGTTTTTATCGGTTTCTTACAAAGTGCTATTAGGTTACTCATAATATCTGCTCTTGATCCATCATAAAACAAACGACTAGCGTTATTAATTTCAAAAGCTTCTATATAATCACTAATATCAGGTAGCTCATTTATGGTATTGTTTATTTCTTCAAGAGATACATTGTTTTCATCTAAAATTGAATTATAATTTTGTAATCTTTCTTTATTTCTCATTAACTAATCACCCACCCTTTCGCAGTTGCTATACTTAGCTCATCAGATGTGAGTTTAGCAATATTTGTTGCCCCAAGAACTAATTTTTGAGTTTTTAATGTTCCACCATTTGCTACATCATAAGTTAGATTAAGGTCATATAATTTATTTATAACGTCCACTAAACTATCGTGTGTTAAATTTTTGCAATCACTTAAATCTAAAGTAGTGTTTGAACTATTTGCTGATGTGTTTTTATAAGCCTTACCCAAATTACTAACAAATGTTAAATTAGTTAAACCAGTACATCCTTTAAGCATTTGATTTGTAATAGTTACGTTACTAGCGTCAAAGCCACTTAAATCTAAAGTAGTCAATAATTTAGAATTTTGAAACATACCATAATAAGTAGTAGTTTTAGCATTTTTCCAAGTACTTAAATCTAGTATTGGTAATTTAGAAAGATTGGCAAACGTACTTGTAAAAGCCTTTACATTGCTTACATCTATATCACTTACATTTAATTCTTCCAACGGAGTACCACTAAACATATATTCCATTTTTTCAACATTACTTGTGTTCCAAGAACTTATATCTATTTTTTTAAAATGAGAACTTGTAAACATTTGCATAAAATCAGTTGCACTTTCCGTATTGAATGTACTAAAATCATATTCGGTCATTCTGTTTTGATTGAACATATAACTAAAATTTTCTACTTTGCTTGTATCCCAATTACTCATATCAATATAATTATAATTACAAGCGTAAAATGCATAACTCATATTGGTTACTTGTGATACATCAAGCATTGTTAAATCTAATGTTTGATTAGAACGACCAGCCATATAGAACATACCCTCAGTTGATGTTAAATTTTTACAAAGAGCAATTAATTCATCTTTATTTTCCATTCTTGCGTTTTTATAAAACAAATGACTAGCATCAGTAATTTCAAAATTAGCCATATTACCAGTACCAATAACACCAAATATATCAACCCCACTTTTTATATTTTCAGGGCTTAATGTTTCACTACCAGCAACATTGACTTTGTTGTAAATACCCTCAATTACTTGAGCTTCTTTACTTGGTAAAACATTTAATTCTTTAGCACCTATAATACCTTTTCCTTTTAATGTTTCCACAATATCTTCTATTGTTGTTGTTTGTTCTGTTAATTCTTCATTATAAGTGTTTAATTCAGCGTCTAAATCTTCAATAGCGTCTAAAGTAACTTCTACATTATTCAACCCTGAATATTCTTCATCAGCTTTAATGTTATAAACTCCATTTTCATTTAATGTTAATTTCTTGTCTTGTAAATTAATTGGTTCTACTGTTACTTCATCATATCCATAACTATCAGTATGATTAAATGTTTGTTCTTCTTTACTAGGTGTTACTGTTAGATTTTCTAGTTGTGGATAGATTATAGTACCTTCACTTATTAATTCAATCTCAACTTCACTAGATTTTTCTTTCTCTAAAATTATTTCTATTTCTTCCATAGTTACACCTCATTACATTTCTTTGTATAGTGTTTAACTATTTCTAGTTCTCCATCATTTAATAAAGTTTTCTTATTTCCATCTTCATTTATAATTGCTATATCAAATCCATAAGTTCCATAAGCTAAATGGCAAGTATCATCAGGCAATAATTGAAATTTATAATAGTTATCTTCAAAAGTTATGCCATCTTCTAAAGTTTTTTGAAATAAGCACTCATCACAACTACAACTTCTTTTAAATGTGATCCACATCTTTTGAGGTTGAGTAGTTATTACTGTTCCATCATCATATTTTCTTTGAAATTTGAATACATCTGATGTATCACCTTGTATTAACTCTATTTTATTAACCATAAAATACACTTCCTTTCCATTAAAAAAAGACACTCTATTAAGTATCTTATATTTTGTGAAAATAATTTATTTTTTCTTCTACATTATCTATTTTTTGTTCTACTGCTGGCATACGTTTAGCAAAGTTATTATGTTCCCTTACTTCTCTAGTAAGTTCTTTTATCTTTTCATCTGTTGAAGAGTGATAAGCTGTTATTTCTAACTTAATATCACTTATTACTTTTGCATTTTCTTTTTGAATATCATTTATTACTTTTGCATTTTCTTGTGTTATTTTTTTGTTGTTATTTGAACTTGTAAACAAATTAGTTATTATTACTCCAATTAATGCTAATCCACCTGTTATTAAAGATGGTAAAATTATCTCACTCACTTTTCACCCTCCTAATCTGTTGTCTTTGTGTATTCTAAAATTATAAATTCACTTCTGTTTCTATAAACCATAGTTTTTTGCTTTAATTGTCTACCACTAAACCATACACAAGAATATTCTGATTCGCTATAAAAGTAATTGATAGGGACTTCGCCATATAAGACTCCATCTATTTTTATAATTTTATCTATATTGTAATCATCTAATGCAAATAATACTGTTGCTTCTTGTGTAGATGGAGAAGTTAAATTAAACACTCTCTTATATAAAGGTTTGCCATCTGTCCAAGTGCCTATTACTTGCTCTTCTGTTGAATAATTAAATTTGTTATTAACATCCTCCATATTGTTTTCAATTTTATTTAAGTTAGTTGCATTTATCGGAGTTGTACTTGTCCAATTTGTTTTTTCATAAGCCATACTATCTTTCCTCCATTTCTTTTATTCTTTTTTCTAAAGTTTCTACTTTATTACTTAATTCTTTAATTGCCTGTAAACATAAACTTGTCATTGAATAGTTATCTACACCTATTTCTTTTCCATCTTTATTTACTGCTGTTATTTCACTTGAATATTTATAATCTTCACCAATAACAAATCCAATATGTTTTTTATGATTATCTTCTTCAAATTTAAGATTATATTTATATATATCTATATCATTTAAGATAGGCAAAGCATTTTCAAATTTTTCAAAGTTTTTCTTTTGTTCTGCTAAAGATGTTTGAGTTACGATTGGTGTTGTTATCCCATCTGCTGTTACATTTGTTATATTGCTGTTTTCATCATCTGTTAAGCTGACCTGATAACTATTAACAAGTAATTTATAATTGTCATTTTTACTACTAAGTTGCTTTACACCTAATTCCGATATGTAACCACCATATAAACCTAAAGAAACACCATTACTATCAGTTTCACTATTTTTTATAGAAAGACAATGTACAGGATCATTTGAATTTATTGAAAAATAACTTGTTTGAATTGGAGATAAATCACCATTTATAATTTTTTCCATTCTTACGTAATCCAAAGAAGATAAACACTTATCTCCGTTTAAATCATAATTTTCATAATCTTCATCAGTTGAGCTGATGTTCCCAAGCAATATTTGTTGTAATCTTGTCTTATCGTTTTCTGTATAATTTCTTGTAATAGAGCTTGTAGAATTAAATTCTTCTGGCAATAAAGTAAATCCACCTATATCTCCACTATCTGCTGCAATTTTTCCACTAAAATAGCCATTGTGTGCTTCAATACTTCCATCTTCTAATACTTTAAAATTATTATTCTTTGTAACAGTTCCTTCTAGTTTTAAATTGTTTATACAATAATCAATCTCTATATTTGTATCTTGTATTGTATAAATGGTGTTATATCCATCAAATAGATGTACTTGGTTTACTTCAATTTCTTCTTCTTTTTCATTTACTTTAATATATGCTTTTCCATTTTCAATTAATATATAACTAATTGTTGTTCCTTTAGGAAATAAATCATCACTAGGAAATAGTTCATCACTAGGAAATAACCCCTCTTCTACATATTCACTAAAATCAACTGTTATCATGTTTGATTGATATTCAATATAATCAGTTCCTGTTGATCCTACTTCTAGTTGTGGATATACAGTAACATCTTTAACAGTTGTTTCATTTGGTATATATAAGACTATATGTGTAACAAGTTTATCTTCATCAGTAAAATTAATTATTCCACCAGTACCACTATAAATTTCAGTTCTATTAGTTCCATCATAGTTATACATTTTTATTTGATGGCCATTTGATGATAAATAATAATTAGCATCTTTTTTTAACACTAAAATAGGACTAACATTGTTATTAGTCCCAAAAATGTTATATTCAATATCTTCTGTTGATGTTCCATCAATAGTAATACTTCTATCTTCATTTTGTGTAAATGTTACACCTGATATTTCTTGTGTTACTGCTTCATTAGGCAATATGTTTTTACCACTAGCTATTAAATCAATTTTATTAAATGAATAACAATCTATATTTGTTAGTTTCACTTTAGGATATACTTTTTTTACATTGTCAATAGTTATTACTTTTCCATTTGCACTTGCTTCTGTATATTGACTATTATTAACATCTTGTATATCTTCTATTTCTTTTTGCAAACCATATAATTCTTTATGAGTTACACAAGAATTATCTATTTCATCTCGTTTGCGTTGTTCTTCTAATTCATTATATTTTTTATCATCAAATACTAAATTATCCTCTACAATTTTCCAAGCGTTTAATTTATCAATTTCTCCATCATACCATTCTTCAATAGTTTCATAACCACTAGGAACTTCACCAACATATTCAGTACATTCTCCTAAATCACATGAAATTAAACCACCAAATGAAGCGTGGAAAATATACCCGTTTTTATCTAATATGTATCTTAATTTATCATAATTAGGTACTTCTTCTATTTCAATAATTTCTTCTTCCATAGAAACACCTCCTATACCTTACCTATTGCTACCCAATGAAATGATGTAGCGGTTGCAGTTGTTCTATTCATATAAATAGAGAACACATCTAACCCCGCTGAACTTTGCCCTATTGAACAATCTATATAATCAGGTACTGAACTTTGTGGGATTATAAATACATTTGGTTTTGTTGTAAATGCAGTAGGGAATTTTATGTCTAAATTATAAACTGTGTTCGCTGCTGTTGGTGTTAAACTCACTTTACCCCATTGTATGCAGA
The DNA here is from genome assembly GCA_045636225.1 of Bacilli bacterium. Lineage (GTDB taxonomy): Bacteria > Bacillota_I > Bacilli_A > RF39 > UBA660 > UMGS1613. The sequence goes on along the minus strand of JAZTXB010000150.1, from coordinate 26,402 downwards.
AACCATTATTTAATCTAAAGTTCCCACTATTAGCACCTTTATTAAATAATACTTCTATTAATATTGGTTTCCCACCTTTTAATATCTCCATATCAGTAGAAAAATGAAATTCTTCTACATCACATAAATATCTATAAATTAAATGAGAATTTAAACTATCCCACATACCAATAGAAGTTTGGGAACTACCACTAGCACCATATAATTTACAATTATGAGTATATTGTCCTTCACCTGTACTTTGGAAATACAAGTTTTTTTCATTATCATTTCTAAAATTTCCACCCATAAAAGCATTATCACTTATATAAGTTTTATCCATTTTAATATCTAATACATCAGGATCTGTTGCAACTCCACCAATTGCCATACTATGCCCATCTGCTCCAAAGTTCATTAATGTAAAACTTTCTTCTACATTATCAGTCTTTACTATTCCATCAGTTTCAAAATAATCTTTTACAATATATCTAAAATCATAAACATTATCTATATTTAAAAATATATTAGTTACAACCCAATTAGTATTTATTGAATAACCACTTAATTCAGTTCCCATTGTTATCCAATTATCTACACTTGATAATTTATATTGCAATACATAAGTACTATCATTTTTATTATTTAATGGTGTTATACTGCTCTTAACGGTAACTTTAAAACTTGTTCCCTCATCATTTAAAGTTCCATCTGCATTACATCTTTCTACCTTAAATGTGCTTATAGTAGGTTTTGAATATGCTAATACACTAAATGTTGTTGAATAACTTGTACTTCTACCTCTTTTATCAGTTACTGTTGTTGTTATAGTATTAGTACCACTTGTTTTTAATACTCCTGTTGTAAATGTCTTTGAAGTATAAGAACTTCCATTAATAGTTGTTTTATATGCACTTATACTAGATCCACTTCCTGCACTTGCATTAACAGTACCTGTTATTTTACTTTTGTTTTGAATATAAGCACCAAATTTACTTGCTAAACCGCTTGTTGCTTCGGTTAGTGTTATTCCTGATATTGTAGGCTTTACACTACTAGGAATTGTACCTGTTGCTGTTTTTGTACTAGTTCCTACTGTTGAACCACTAGAACTAGTTTTTGTTGTTAATTTAAAGGTTACTGTACCTTTTGTTGCACTAGGTAATTTTTTATAAATGTTAGTTAATTCTGTTGATGTAAATGTAATATCATCACCATTTGTTATACCATTTATAGTTTTAATAGTAGTTCCACCTACTGAAATAGTTAGAACATCATAAAATCCACTATTATATTTTGTTATAGGAATGTTAATAGCATTTCCAAAAGTAAAACTACTTATTGTTCCTAAAACACTTGCAGCTGGTTCTATTGGTAATGAATAAGAATATGTGTTATTTCTAGTTGAACCACTACCACTATATAGGTTTAAACTTAATGATGTTGTACCACTTGTTTTATTTGATATTGTAAACCAATCAGTTGTATATACAATGTTAGAACTCCATTGACTAGGACTAGCACTTTTTAAAGTATGAGTATCTTTTAAACTGTTTTGTAAATACACTTTTAAATAGATAGGGAAACCAAAATAAGATTGGCCTGTTACAGTTCCTACTGTTACCCTAATTCTATATTGCATATTTGCCCCGCTTCTTTGCATTTCATAAGCGGGTTGTATATTTATATCAGGACTTGAACCCCAACTTTTTGATGTTAAATTTACAAATGCCATCTACTCACCTCCTATACTGTTACTTTCTTAAAATCTAATGAACCATTTGCTCTAGGTATAAAAGCAAAGTCACCTATTCTTAAACTATTTAAGAATTGTCCATCAGTAATATATAAAGTATTGTTTGAAACATAAGCGACTTCAATTCCACTTTGAATAAATTGTATTCTATCATTTGTTTGTTTTAAGATAATATCACTTGTTACAGATCCTAATTCTAATACTGGTTGTCCTTCTTCATTTTGATAACCTCTAATGTATGAAGCAAGTTCTCTAAATTGTGCTTGTGTTTCACCTTCTACATTTTCAACCATCAACACCATTTCACTAAATTTAGCTTCTATACCATCTGCTTGTACTGTAAATTGTGTTTCAGTAGTTTCTCTAAATTCGTCAAATGTTCCAGTACTTACATATTCACTTGCAACATCTAATCTTATTTGTGTATCTGTTTGTTCTATTAAGGATGTATTATTTACAACTTCTTTTCTTATTTCTTCTAATTCTTCCTCTACAATTAGAGCCATATCATACCAAGTATAATCACTAAATGTTGTACTATCATTTGGGGTATTATCTACTAATTCCCCTCTATATCTACCTACATCTTCACCATTATTACCAGTAAATGTTGTTCCATCATCACTATATTTAATATGTAAATAAGAACTTTTCCCATCTGCTCCAGTTTGCCCTTGAACTCCTTGTGGTCCTTGTTCACCATCATTTCCTTTAATTAAACTCCAAGTATAAGCACTATATGAAGTTGGTGCTGTTGATGATGTTGTACTTGCTACACCCATATATTTAGAAGCATCACTAGGTGTAACTGTCATAGGATTACCATTTGAACTAATACTATATCTTACATAGAAATAATAACTAGTTCCATCTTTACCAGTTGCTCCTTGTATTCCTTGTTCACCTTTTTCGCCTTTTAAACTTGCTAAATATTCTTCTTCTGTTCCTGTATTGCCAGCATCTAACCATACTTGATAAGCACTTTTACCTTCTTGTCCATCTACTCCTGCTGGTCCTTGAATATTACCTACATTTTCCCAGGTGTTTGTTTCAATACTCCATACATACATACTCCCTTGAACTATATAAGCATCTCCTACATTTCCTGTTGGGTGTGCTGTTTTTAATTCATCTAATGAGTTATAAGAACCAAGTATATTTACGCTTGTTCCATCAGAACCTTTTAATGCTAATACAACATTTACTTTCTTATTAACTGTATATGTAGTGTTATCTTCTGTATAAGTGAATGTTATTGTATATTCATTTACTAGGTTTGATATTGCTGTACTATTTGAAACAGAAAATCTTAAATATGTATTTGTTTTACTTGTTGTTATTCCTGTATTAGAACCACTAATAGAAACACTAGGTATTATTTGTTTACCTTTGAAATAACCATAATATTGAATATCATAATTATTTGTTTCAATTGGAATATTATTATTATCAGTTGGAATAGTTAAACTGTATTGTGATAAATCCACACTAAAATAATTTATAGAGTTTTCTAAACTATTTATTCTTTCTTCATTAATTTTATAATCATTTTCAATTTTACTTATCCCTTGTTTAATTGATTGACTTTCACCTATCTGTAAACCTGTTAAAGTGTCTTTAGTTTCACCTAATGTAATTGTCATGTTTTCAGGTTTTGTTAATGGTGTGTCTTTTTTAGTTAATAAGTATGTTTTAGATATTCCATGAGGTGTACTTTGTACTCTTATATACTCATACATTTCAAAACTATCTATGCTTCCATCTACTACATTCAAATCAATAGCATTTAATTCTAAAGTACTTTTTAACATTACCCCTTGTTGATCTAATAAATTTTGTCCTTTAGTTTTTAAATTACTTGCTAGTGTTACATCATCCCAAGTTGTATTTTCAATAGGTGCAACTATCCATCCATATTTATTTAGTGCTTCTTCATTTACAAGATAATCTAAACCATTATTAACACTTTCTATTGTTAATCTTGATTTAGTTCCATCTTCATTTTCTATTTCCGTTCCTAATGGAATAACTACTGAATATGTATTAGAAGCATCATTTTCTACTGTTATATCTTTTAAGTTCTCACCAAATTCTATTGTTTGTAATGAAATAATTTGTCCTACATCACCTGTAAAATCATCTACCCAATCTAAATAGTTACCATCATCTTCATATCTAACATAGAAGTAACCACCTATATTTAATAACTTATCTTGTATTTCATCATAAGTATTTGAATACCCTTCATTACTTCTATTGATATACTCATTATTATCTAAATTTGCACCAGTTGTTTTACCTAGTTTAAATTGTTTGCCTACATCAACTTGTGAATTATGATTATCAACATAGAACTTTAATAATTCTTCAGGTTTACCTTGAAATGTATAAGGTCTAACTACACTATCGAATAAAAAAGCAAGAATACTCTCACAAGTAACTTGCTTTGATTTATCCATATTTTGTTGTTCTTTTATTATTCTACCTTTGAATATTGTTCTACCGTTCTTTTGTAAAATAACATCAGGTACTAAATGTTCTAATCTATCAAAGTTAGGATGAGTAGAACTAATACTAAATTCTAGTTCTGCTATCTTGTTTACTTCTTCTTTTAATTTTGGATCTAATAGATAATAACCGTGTTCACTAGGAACTTTTAAATCGTGTAATAGGAATAAACCATAATTAATTCTATACATTATAATTTACCCTCCCTATATGCAACCGTTAATGTTCCTGTACCACTTGTTACTTCTATTAAATTACTTCCTTCTTTTAGAATTATATCAGGACTTTCTAAAATACCATTTACAACAAAAGATTTACCTTCAAAAGTAAATTCCATACTTGAAGTTGATGTTATTTTAGGCATTACCCATTTTCTAGTATTAGATAATGTTAATGTTCCTGTACCTGTAATTGTTTTAATTGTTTCATCCTTTTTAAGTCTATAAGGTTCTAATATACAATCTATACTTAATAAACCTATATTCCTATCACTTGTTAAAGGATTTAATGTATATCTTCCTACATAGTAATAATCAGGATCTTCACTAAAGGTTAAATTCATTTTTTTACCATGTAAATATGTAGATAGGTTTAATAAAGCTGTTTCCCAATCCACTCTTTTATCTTTTAACGTAAATTCTAAATTATAAGATATGTTTTCATACTTTACATCACCAGTTAAAGAAGTTGTTAGGTCTAAATCTCCATCTCCACCTTCAATATTTACATAGTTAATTTTAGGAGCGGGAAAAGGTCTTTCTTTTGGTCTTAATATTAGTCCAAAATCATTAAAACTATCTTTATCACCAAATTTAATTGTATTCATCTATCTCCCCCTCCTTCTATCATCAGCTAATTTTCCTAACGCTCTATCCATTGGATTTACCATAGCACCTACTAATTCACCTGTACTTAATACTACTTGTTGGTTACTCATTACTTGAGTTAAATTAGAGAATAAATAAATCAATTTATCTAATTTGTTTTCTATTCCACCATTATTACTACTTACTGCATCACTAATCATTCCCATAATGGTATTAGTTCCACCTACTATTTCACTTCCCGCTTCTCCTCCTACTTGGATGTTTCCGTTTGGTGAAATACCAAATGCAGTAGGTTTGTCTAATAACATTGGCGCTCTTACTGCTTTTGCATACCAATCTATTCCTAGTTTTGGTATAGATCCTTTTAATAAATCTCCTAATTCCCATCCTTTTGGTTTAATTGAGAAATGAGGTAATTTAATATTTGGTAATGATACTTTAAAATTAAAGAACCCTTTAATCTTATCTACGACTTTTTTAACAGTATCTCTTGCTTTTTCAATAGGTTTTGAAATAGCCTCTTTGATTTTGTTGAAAACATTTGTGACAGTGTTTTTAAGACTATTTATTTTTTCTGATATTGAATTTTTAATATTATTAAATATTTCAACAACTTTATTTTTTGCATTAATGATTGGAGTTGTTATTTTCTCTTTAATAGTATTAAATGTTTTTTGCACAATTGCTTTTGCTAGTGTTATATAATAATCTATTTTTTCTTTTATCATAGTAAAAGTTGCTATTACTTTTTCTTTAGCTTTATTAATTGGTTCTACTATGTATTTGTTAACTAAATCAAATCCTTTTTTTACAAAAGATTTAATTTTATCAATAGCATTTTGTATTTTTTCTTTAATCCACTCAAAAGCAGAAAATACATATTCTTTACAGTTTTCCCAAATAAATCTAAATGGTAAAGTTATTAATTGAAAGGCTGCATCAAATATTGCGGCGACTATTCCAATAAAAATTCGTATTCCAGACACAATTCCATCCCATACCGCTTGAATACCTTCCCATAAACCTTGAAAGAAACTAACTACTGGATCTATTACATTTGATTTAAACCAATCTGCAACTTTACCCCAAATTTCTTTTATTCCATTCCAAACATTAGAAGCGGTTTCTTTTATCGTATCCCAATGTTTTACTACTAATACTATAATTGTTACTAATGCCGCCAATGCCGCTACAATTGCCAGTACAATCCAAGTTACAGGTGAAGCCATCATAACTGCATTAACAATACCCATAGTTGTTGAGAATAAAGTTAAAGCTCCTACAATAGTTAATATAATTGGTGCTAGAACATCCATATTATCAATAACCCAAGTAATTACAGGTTCTAATTTTTGTAATACTTCTGCTAAAAATAATTTTCCTTTTGTTATTAAAGGTTCTAATTTTGCTGTTGCATCTGCTAGTTTCATATTTAATTCAGCTTGTGCTTCATTGTTTGCTATTACATTTCCATTAACATCTTTATATGTTTCACTTGCTTCTCCATATAAACCATTTAATGTTTCTCTTATTAGTTTTTCTCTTTCTTGTGTAGAAGTACATTCTAATAATTTTTCATTAAAAGCATCTTCACTAACTCCTGCCCAATTTAAAGCATCGGCAAGTGGGCCTGTTACTTGTCCTACTCTCGCTGTTTCGTTAGCCGCTTCGGCAAGTCCTTCAAGTGGTAAACTATCTCCAAATGTCGCATATACACCTGTTAAAACGTCAGTCCATTGTGCTAGATCCTTTTCGTTATTAGTCATCATTGCTAAATGGTTTGCTGTTTCTATTGCGGTATCATCTTCGCCTAAAATACCAAACAAAGTTTTAAATGTTTCTTTTGCTGTTCCTGCTTTTTGATTAGTGGTTTCAAATGTAGTTTCTAACTTACCATAATCTTGTCTAAACTCTCTCGTCGCTTCTACTCCTGCTACCGCTGCTGTTACTACACCCGCTAAACCAAGTGCCATTTTCTTTCCTAATTCACCAGCTTTATTTGCTATATCTTTAAAACTAACATCAAGTTTCTTTTTGGTATCTTCACCAGTTTTAGATACATCATTTAAGGCTTTTTTACTTTCATCTACACCATCTATTGCTATCTTACCTAAAAGACTAAATACACTTGTTCCTGCCATATTTCACCCTCCTTTCTTATTGGGGTTTGAAATTCTTTAATATATTTCTTGCATTATTTTTTACTTCTTCTATATCTTTGGCTACTTCAAAACTAGGTTCTTCTTCATTTTTAGATACAACTTCATTCTTCCAATCCACATATGATTTTTCTTTCATTGGAATAGATAAATATAATTGCCATAACTTATCTTCTTCGTTTTGGTTCCAAATTGTGTTTATTCCTTCACATAATTTACCTTGAATTATTAAATTATCTAAAAATAAAAAGGGACTTGAATATCTTTTAAATATCAAGTCCCAAAAATCTAATTCACCTATTTTACATATTTTGAAGCAGCCTTGATAAAATCCATATTTCTTTTGAAAAAGTCAATTATCATTTCAAGGAATGTAACACCATCAAGTTCTTTAACTTCTTCTACTTTTAAATTACTAGTATTGGATAATAGTTTATATATATCTTCCTCACATACAGGCATACCTACTAAAATAACTTGTGCTATTTCAGTAAATACTCCTATTCCTGTTATCATAGAAATATCTTCACTATTAATACTTTTCTTTTTAGATACATCTTTTACTAATTCTTGTATCTCATCTTTTTGTAAAATGCTAGAGAATTTATTTACACCAATCTTACCTATGATACTTGCTAATGTGAAAATATCAGGTGCTTTTGGTGTATGTAAAATATATTTTGGTGTTTGTTCTACTACTTCCTTAACTTCTTCCATGTGCTACACTCCTTTCAAATTATACTGTTGCTACTGGAAAATAAAATTCTATTCCTAATTCTTCATAATTATCTGAACTAGTTGGTGCTACTGCATCAAATTCTAATGCCATTACCCCTTGTTCTTTATTTTTAAGTTCAAGTTCAAATGCACTTAAACAAATTGCTTTAGGAAATTTTACTATAATTGCTTTCCCTTCTGCTGTATAACCTACAAAACCTAAATTTTCTAGGTAAACATTGTTTTTACTAGGTTTATATTTTTCATAACCTGTTACACTTGAAGAACTATCTAATTCTAGTCCTAATGCAGATACTAGAGTATCTTTCTTATATTCTGCTAGGTTTAATGTCATTTTTCCTGTTTCAGAAACTTTAACATCAAATCCTTCTACTTTAACTGTTTTGCCATCTACTTCAAGATCTAAATATTCTCTTTCATAGGCAACTTTATTTCCTCCGTTAGAAGCTCCTAATTCATCATATTTCCAATCATTAGTTTCAAAAACTAGATTATGTACTAATATTCCCGCTCCTAAAGGAATATTTTTAGCAGTATCTGCTGATATAGCATGTTTTTTTAACATATATTACACTCCTTTCATCGTTTTAGTGTCTAAATATATTTCCATCTTTTTTAAATTTGCTTCTCTTATAAATAATTTGTTTCTATATGAAACATAGATAGTTCCACCATTTACAACTTCTCTATAATCAGCAAACTTATTTTTTACTTGTTCTTTGATATTGACTAAATCTAATTCATTACCTTTATGAAATACAACTAAAATAAATTCACCATTAGTTATATTGTTTTCATATTGATAATCGTTTTCACTATATTCACCTACTGCATATGGATAGGTTAATTCACCTGTATATTCTCCATACTCATAATTAATACCTAAACTTAATAACTCTCTATTGATAACCTTTAATAGTTCTTTCTCCATTATTTCATACTTCCTAATTGTGATTTTAAAACTTCTTTTAACATAGCTTCATTTTGATTAAAAGCATGGTGTAATGCTCTAGTTGGTGTTTTACCATATGTATGATGGAATTTCCCATCTTTCTCATCATGATAATACCATCCACCCTTTCGCCCATCATTATTTAAAGCATATTCACCAGTTCCATACTCTTCCCAAATAGCATTTTCTAAAGGGTTTCCTACATAAGCAACCATATTAGTTTTATCAACTAAATTAGTCCACTTATCAGCGGTTTCACCTGTTCCCCTTCTAGTTCTCTTTGCCGCTTGACTAGATAGTTCACTACTTGCTTCTTCTAACCAATTAACAAGGATATTTTGTATTTGTTCGTTTACTTCACCAGTAAAATCTTCAAATATTACTTGTCCTGCTTTTACCATAGCCATATTAATCACCTATGTATTTAAGAAATATCTCTAATTGATAATGTAATCCCATTGGATCATCAATAAATGTTATCTCGTATTCTTTATTATTATGAAACGCTTTTAGTTCAAGTTCACTTTTATCAATATCAACATAATCACATACAAAAACATGAGTACTTTCCACTATTTTAGAATTGTATTTTATTCTATCAGTAGTTTCACTCATAAAATCCATAAATCCATGAATAGTTTTATAATCTACCCATGATGTTACCTTTTCACCTATTTCATTTTCGGTTTGACTTTTAACTTTAAGAATTAAATTAGTATTTCCACCTATTTTTTTCATTAAAATCTAGCCTTCTTATAATTATCACAAAAATTAAATAGTTCAACAGGATAACCATTTATAGTATTATCTTTTGTTCTTTGTACATAACTTACATTATGTCTTGATATACTTTCACTTGCTACATTAGAATTTTCCTTACCTTGTTTGATAAGTTCCCAATCTAACAAATCAATAGCACCCTCTATAACATCAATAGGATACTCTATTTTAGTTATTAGTTGTTCAGGGTAATCATATAAGGTTTCAATGGTTTCAACTCCATCATCAAGGCTTATAACAGTATATAAACCCTTATTAACTCCATCACTTATTTCAATAGTATCTAATGACTTTAAATAAGGACTTGTACCTTTTATAACTCCACCTTCTACACTAGCATTAAATCTAATTAATCTATTTTGAAAATTATTGTTTGTATATTTTCTAATAGTATTTTCTATTACACTTAATTTTCTAGTTATTAAATCATCATCAATATCAACAAATTTTGTATAGCGAGATTTTAAATCTCCTGCACTTATTAACATAGTTTCACCTCTCTTTTAAAAATTAAAGAGAGGTATTAAAACCTCTCTCATTAAACTGTTGCAGTTTCTTTCATTTTAGCAACAATAACTTTAGTTTCATTAGTTAATGCTACTACATACATTTTATCACCAGTGATTTCAGTAGTTCTGTTTCTTGCAATTCTATCAGTTTCTACATTAGTATCACGTTTTAAGAAAATAGTTAATGCTGGTGAAGCATCTTCTGTTTCAGTATCTTCTTCTAATTTAACAATTGGGTTTAAATATACTCCATCTGCTAATTGAACTTTTTTAGAAGCAACTATACGAGCATTTGCTATCATACCAATTTCTCCATCTAACATAACTTCATTTCCATATTTAGATTTATCAATAAAGTTAGGATCTAATCTTAATTGAGTAGTTTGTTTTGGATGAATAAACATAGCTTTTTCAGTATTTGTTTCTTCTTCAAATAAATCAATTGCTTTTACTGTTTCTTCATATGAAATAACACCACTTGCATTATAAATAGTAGGTGCTTTTACTAATTCTGCATAAGCATCTGTATCACATTTGCCTGCGATTGATGTTGCCATTTGATTAGTTAATTCTCCTACTGGGTTTCCATATCCACTTAATACCGCTTCATCAGTTAAAACTCCACCAATACCTGCTTTTTTAATTGTGTGTTGTTCACTTGAAACACTCATTTGTCTTACTGGAATATCTTCGCCTTCAGCAACTTCTACTGCTTCTCCAATATATCCATATTTAGGAATACTAATTGTATCTCCTGCTTGTCCTTGTAAAGTTGTATCAACTTTTGCATATGGTAATACTCTTACCTTTTTGTCTGCTTTTGCACTAACCATATCAGCCATAACTTCAGGGTTAATTAATTGTGCTAATTTTGTTCCATTAGTTTCTAATGCCATAATTTAATTCACTCTCTCTTTCTTATTTTTTAGTTAATTCATTGTAAACATCAGGATTTTCATTATAAAGTTTTGTTCTTTCTTTATATCCCATTTTTTCAAATTGTTCTTTAGTGATTGTATTATCACTATTATCAATTTTAGGAAGGTTGTTTACATCTACCACCTTTTTAGTTTCAACTTCAAAATTACTTGGATATGCTGTTTTAATTTCTTCAACATCAAATCCTTTTAATTCTCCATTCTCACTTAATGATAATTTCTCATTATTTTGTTTAATCTTAAACATTAAATAATCTAAATCATCGCCTTTTGCTTTAGCACTTAATAATTCAACTTTGATAGCATTATCTAACTTTAATTGTTCATTTTCTGCTTTCAATTCGTTTAATTGAGTTTCATAAGTACCAATCTTGCCTTGTAATTCTTCATTACCTTGATTAGACTTTTTAAGTTCTTCAATTAGTTTGTTAGCTTCATCTTTTTCTTTTGTTGCTAATCCTAATTGACTTGTTAAATCATCAATCTTTGATTTACTCTCATTAATGCCTTTCCCATTCTCATCCATGATAGCATCCATGATTTCTTTCATAGTTGCTTCATCAACATTTTCAAGTTTGTTAAACAAACCCTTTAAAAAATCTCTATTCATAAATATTTCCTCCTACGATTTTTTACGAGTATCACTCATTAGATTTCATATTCCTAGATTGTTCTTTTACGACTTCAATCTTTGGTTAAAAAGTCATATATAAAAAAGTACTAATTATTTTTTAGTACTTTTCTTAACAGTTTTTTTAGGTTTTTCTACTTCTTTTGTTGGTTCTTCAATAATTACACCAACCATTTCAAAGTATCTGCTCTTTGTTACTTCTTCTGCTCTTTCTTTTGTAAATTTGTACTCTTTACCTGCTACATAGTTTTCTCCTGTATTTTTGTCTTGTACATTTTCTTTACATAAACACTTAATCATTTTCTTCCTCCTTTCATATTGGCAATTCTTTTATTTGCTTCCTTAACTACCTTTTCTATTTCAGGATCTTCTTCTAAAACTCTATAATAACCTTTCTTATAATCATCATAGTTTTTAACATTGATTAGTTTTTCTACTTCTTCACCATATTCATCTTTTATTTTGGCACTCTTTGTTCTTGTCTTATCTACTGCCCATCTAGGTCTAGTTAATAAGATACATCTACAATTAATATCTTCTTCTGCTTTTCCAAATTTGCCAGGCGCTTTAACTTTTCTTCCACCTATTTCAAAATATTCATCAACTTCTACCCATTTACCATCTAATTTCCTATGGTTCTTTCTAGTCTTACCATCTAATGTAGCATCCCATTGTTTTACTACATCCGCTCCTTGTTGTTTCGCTTTCTTCATAGAATTTAACTTTGCTTCTGCTGTTATCCTATGTCCTTCTGTTCTTGCTATCCTATAAGACTTATATAATTCCTCATTAGTAATTAATGACAATTGGTTCGCCATATCTCTATATGTAGTTGCACTTGCTAAACCTCTTGTGATTGTATCTTTTATCTTTGTTTTAAAATCGTTCATATTAACATTTAATCTATCTGTAAATGTCATATGTCCTAATTGTTTAAATAAAGATTTAGATACTTCTTCTTGATTAATAGCAGTTATAACAGGTACTCCTTGTTGCATTAATGAATATTGCACCCCTAAATACCCATCTTCATACATATGATTAAGAAAATCTTGAACATTAGTTATATTATCTTGTTTAAGTACCCCTAAAATAGCATTTATTTGGCTTTCTAGGGACTTTTGATAGTTTATTTGATAGATAACACTTTGTGTTTCTTCTCGGGCCTGTAATAGTCTTAAACGACCTTTTACATCTGCTAATGCTTTTACATATGTTGTTTCTAATTGTTTCAACATTGCTTTTTCATTATTAAGTAATGTTTGTTCTATCTCTTTATTGTATTTATCCATAAAAAATACACCCCCTATTCAATAGTAGGTGTTTCTTCTACTTCTTCTTCTATTGGTTCTCCCTCAACTGGTACATTTGCCAATGCTTCACTAGCTGCATTAACATCTATTGTTTCTTGTGTAGGAAGTTTATCTTTAATATCTTCATAATCTAATTCTAATTCACTACATACTTGTTCTTGTACTAATTCTTGTCCTAATACTGTCGCTACATTTAATATTGTTCCTATATTAGTTTGTTTTGTTTGAGCTTTAATAAGTTCTAATTGTGCATTATCAAGATCATTTACTATCATTTCTCTATCAAATACAAAATAAACATTTTTAGTTGTATAACCAGTTCCATATGTTTCATTGATTTCATCTAGTACTGGTTCTAGTATTCTTCTTAATAACTTTTTAGCTCTTTTTTCTAGTCCTTCACATTTTAAATCTAATAATGTATATCTTGATTTAATAACTATATTAGTTATGTTTCCATCACCAACATTATTAGAGTTAAAAGCAAATCCAAATCTATAAATGTTCTTTTCATCAATTTCCATTTGTGTTTTTCTTGCTTCATATGGAATATTGACTGTTTTAATATCTACATCACCTTCTGCATCTACACCTATATGTTTTCTTGCTTGAAGGTTTAGTATCATTTCTTCAATGTTATCTCCTTGAAAACCTCTAACTACATAAAAACCTTGTGATAAATCAACTAAATCATTTGATAAACCACAATTCATTAAATCATAATCATCAATATGTTCTTTAATTGCTTTTAAATCACTTGTTTGTTCTCTATTGTTTTCAATATCCCAAAATGGAATAAAACCAAATGTATCATATGTTAAATTTTCTTTTTCATCTTTATAAATGATATGAGGTCTAGGATTAATTACATAATAAGCATCTACTCTTATTTGTCCATCTCTTTCCTCATAATATGTTGTATAGTCTTTATCCCATACTTGAATTTTAGTAACTATCTTATCTTCTGTTATGTCGTGTTCAGGGTAATAGTAAATTATATGGTCTTGTCCATCACTTGCATATTTACCTTCTACTTGTACTATTTCAATGTTTCCACAAGCCTTAAAACAAAGTCTATCTTCTTTATTCTTATAACCATATAACCACGCTCTACCTTGTCTTATGGTATAACTTAATAAATCTCCAAATTCATCTTTAAAATCATCTTCAAAGTATTCATCAAGATAACTTTGTAAAATAGGATCATCACTTCTAACTATCCTATCTTCTCCACTTAAAAAATAATTAACACATTCATCAACATTTTCTTTAAAAAAGTTACTAGGTTTCTTTATGTTGCTTCTATTCTTATCTTCTTGTGGGTTTCCATCTTTATCTATGTAGAATATTCTATATTGTCTTATATCGTTATCACCATTGTAGTATCTTTCCCCTACTCTAGCTTCTTTCTTTTTAGTACTTGTTCTATCTTTGTCTATGTATGTTTTTATCTCACTTATACTTAACATAATTCAACTCCCTTCTAATACAACCATTTACCCTTATTAAATCTTTCCATTGCATACCTAAAAGCATCTAATAAGTGGTTAAAATCATCTATTGGTTTATTTAGCTTATTACCAAACTTATCTTTATCCCATGTGTAGTTAGATATTTCAGTTAAGAAATTTACACATCTAGGATGAATAATAATCTCAAAATCTTGTATGTATTGAATACCATTGTTAATACTATCTTTACCTTTGTTAGCAGCAGTAACTCTATAAAGCCCTAGATTTCTTAATTCATCTATACTTTTTGGTTCTGCACTATCAGCTGTTATATGCTCTTTTGCATATCCCATATTTAATATGTTTTGATATATTGCCTTATTTGATAAACCTTTTTCATACATTTCATCAAATACATATATCTTCATATTCTTTCTATCTACTAAACCACAAAATAAAGCACTAGGATCATTTGTATAACCAAAGTCTAATCCAAAAGTGCTTTCTATATTAGGTATTCTCTTTATTTCTTCTAAATCAAATTCTTCTTCTTTAAAGTTCTCATATACTAACCCATCAACAATACCCCAATTACCTAAACCTGCTACTTGGTATCTTCTAGGGTTGTTTGTTTTCATCTTCTCAAATACATTTCTATCACTTTCATCTAACCATTCATTACATAAATAATTAGTTGTGATTGCTAATGTATCTTCACTAGGTGTATCAAAAAACCTTTTCTTTAACCAATGTTTCTCATTCCAAGGGTTAAATGTTAGTGTTATTTGTTTAAATAGTCCTTCTGGTACTTCACCACGAATACTTTCATCTAACATATCAAAATCTTCTTCATTAGTTATCTCATATGCTTCTTCTATCCAACACCAACATAAACAACCTATATCTACTGAAATTGATGTTACTTTTAGTGGATCATCTAACCCTCTAAATAATATCTTTTGGCCCGTTGGAATATATGTCATTTCTAAAGGGTTTGTAGTAAAACTCCAATGTTCATCTACACCTAATCTATGTATTGCCCATTTTAAATCACTAAAACAACTATCCTTTAATGTTCTATATGTTTTACGAACAACTAATAAGTTTGCTTTTGGGTATTTCATTAATTGACTTATACACCATAAAGCCATTGTTTTTGATTTCTTACTAGCACGACTTCCTTTTACTACTCTATATCTTTTCTTACATTTCCAAAAGTCTACATAACCTTTACCTACTTTTTCTTGTAAAGATACTCTCTTATACTCATTCTTTAATATCATCATCTATCACTACTGGAATTGCACCACTATGTTCTACCTTGTCTACTGGTTTTTGTCCTAGTGTATCTCTTATTACTTCATATGCTTTTACATTACCTTTGTTTGCTTCTCTTATTAATGCTAATGTAATGTTTACATATTCATTATCTGTTTCAGTACCTTTTGATAAAGCATCTTCTAATAAATCTTTTAACATTTTCTTTTCTTTTCTCGCTTTACCACTAGCAATACCACCCATCTTTGCTATTACCCTTTGTTCTTCCTTTGTTCTCTCGTTCAATGGTATTAGGTTTTCTTCTCCCTTCAATGGTATCACCTCTCATTTCTTCCTCACATTCTCTTTGTTTAGGACATCTTTTACATTTATATCTAAAACAATAATATATACTATCCTTTTTATTCTTCATAATCATCACCCAAAATAAAAAAGAACTACCTTTACTAGCATAGTTCTTTTTGTTATAGGATTAACAATAGGTTTCGCTACTATTGTTGTTTGTACCTTAATGGTACTGTACCAACTAATACACTCTTCGGCTGTGTATTAACCAGTACACTAACATTAAAGTTAGTGTTAATAATTTTTAAGGATGATATAGTGTGTTCATGTGAGGTTGTTTTCTCACACTAATATTATATACCCTTCAATGTTCCCTTTTGTTCCTACTTTATATTTTTTCTAATTATTTCAACTTTTCTGTATATTCCGGTTGTACTAAATGGTATTCTCTTTGAGATTTTCCTCATAGATAATTTTTCTATGTAATAATATACATAAATTATATCTAACCAATCTTTACTATGTCTTAATTCTTCTTCTTTTAACTTTAATAGTCTTTCTCTATCATCTAGGATAGACTTCGCTTCTTCTAGTCTTTCATCTATTTGTTTCTTCTCTTTTGCTATTAAGTATTCATCAAATGAATTACTAGGTGATCCACCTGATACTACTTCTTTATCATATTGTGTTGCTTTAGGTTGTGTCCTAGCAAATAAATGTTCCTTTTCACTTAATACTTCATCATACTTTCTTTGAGCATCATAATATTTATCTCTATATTCATGATATTCTATGTATAACAATATAACCACCTCTTATTTATTCTTTAATTGTTCTAATATATATTTTTGATTTCTTATTAAAGCATTGAGTTTATCACCTATTACTATATCTCTATCCCAAAGATTTTGTGTATCAACTAATTTTATCTCTTCTATATCCTCATATTCTTTATCTTCTACTTCTTCTAAAACTATTGCTACCTCGTCATTTAAAACGTGTGTATTATATCTATCATCAAAAAATAAATCTCCTGTCATTATATCTTCATAATCCTTACATTCGTTATCGTAATCATAAACACTACCCATATAAGTTATTGTTTTTGGTACTTCTTCACCCTTTGCTATTTTATTTAATAAATCTATTATCTTCATTCTTTACCTCCCTAATATAATTGAATACTTGGTGTTGTATCTAATGTTGCTACACTCATTCTTGGTTTGTCTTCTAATGTTTCCATTTTGTGTTTTAACAATTTGTACAATTCAATAACTTTATCAAATGGTACATTTGCAGTAATATAATCATATAAATTTTCTATATTTACTTCACTAGGTATTATTCCAAACATTATTTCTTCTTTCATTATTTACTCACCTACTTTACTATTTGAAACATTGACTTTTTTTAATATCAACCAATAACTGTGTATTTTTGCTACACAATTTTGTTGCTTTGCATCTCTTTGTAATTTTGTTTTTGATTTTTTAATAATAATATCTTTTAGTTCAAATCCTATTTCTTTTGCATAATCTATTATAAAGTTATGAGTACAATAGAACTTCCCATCAGTCATATCTTGACACTTAAAACATACATATCCGCCTTTTTTTAGTTTATCTTTAAAACAATTCAATGATTTTTTATACATATCTTGTAATTCTTCATAACTATTAAAATATGTAAACCTAGCACTTATCTTATCGTTATTAATACTTTTTCTTTTTCTAAATAAGAATGGTGGATCAAACACAATACTATTTAAAGAGTTGTTTTCAACAAAATCTAATTTAGTACAATCACTTTCTATTACATCTTCAAATTGTGGTATTAAATCACTTTTTATTCTAGGTTGTTCAATATCATAATAGAAAACGCCTTTTGAGTATGTACAATCTAAATCAAACCATTGTTTTTTTAAGAATATGTCATTTATTGCTGTTAGTATTTCACTATCGCTTTCAAACACACTTAAATATCTCATAACTTCCCTTTCTCTAATAATCTAATATCTACATCATTATCCCAATCATCATATTCATCTTCATTAATAACATCTACTGAATAACTTAACTCAAACTTATTATTTTTATTGTGTATAGTACCTTGAAAACAACCATAACAGACATCTATTACTTCATCATCAGCATAAATACAATCTAATTTTCTTTGTAATTCTTCCCAACTTCCTTTAAATTTTTTTAAGTAATCATCTAATTTATACCAATCTTTTAATACTTGTTTATTATTTGTCATATATAGTTCTTCTTTCATTTACTCACCTCTACTTACCAAGTTAAATATTTTTTATAAAATATCCTATTTCTACTTCTTATTTTTCTTTTAATTGTTTTATCAAATAATGGTGTAAGTGTCTTTACGTTTTTAAACATATTAGTCATATTTGTTGGATCAAACAATTTATTATTTATATATAATTTCATTTACTCACCTACTCACTCTCTAATTCATTAAAAATTCTTTTTATTGCTTCTGCATTTTCTTTTCGTGTGTTTTGTTCTACACCATCTATTAAATCTCTTAAAAAACTTTTAATTTCTCTAAATTCATAAACATCTTCTAATGCTTCAATTAAATTAATAATTCCTAATTTTAAATAAGAATTTTCTTTAACTAACTTTAAATGTTCGCTCATTTAATCACCTCTAATCCCATAAAATATCACATACATCTAAATAATCTAATAATTCTTCATAACAACCATTACATAAATGGCATAACTTCTTTTGTTGAAATAGTTCTTTGTTTTTTATGTTTATTGTAAAATTAGGTTCTTTTTTGCCACATTTAGTACAAGCATTATTTTTATTTGATAAAGACTTTAAATACTTTTTTAATTCTTCATCATTCATATTTCTTATTTTTTCTAAATTCACTATCCCACCTCTTTTATTAATTGAATAAGGTCTTTATAACATCTTGTCTTTTTTACATAAGTTTCTTTACCTTTTAACTTATCTTCCATATCTGTTTTTATTAAAAGTTCCGTCAATTTCTGTATTATAAAATCTTTCATTCTAACTCCTTTAAGATCTTCTTTAGTCTATTAATAATCTTTACATTTCTTAATTCTTCATCAGTATTTTCTACCCAAGATAATTCTTCTATGTATTCATTTATAGAGGTTTCTAATTTATCTATCCTTTGTTGTAAATATTTGTTTCTTTGTTGTATTGTTATGTAATGTGTATAAGTTGTTAATAAATCAACTAATGGTGTTTTTGCTAAATCTATATCCATTGACTTTGCTATATTTTGTGCAAATTGTGTATATATACTTTCGTTACATTCATCACAATCATCTATTGTTATTATTTTTTCTTTAAATAATATTTCTTCTTTATCCATACTAACCTCACTTTCCTATCCTTTCTTGAAGTGCTTTTATCCTATCTTCAAGTTTCTTTTGTTCATCTTCACTTAATTGGACTTCCTTAACTTCTTTATCTATCCAAGTTGGAACTATCTCTTTTCTTGTAGATCCATTCTTTTGAAACCAATTTTCTCTAATTGATTTTCTTAACACTAAATTAAAATTAGAGTATTTGTTTTTGTTGTTATTACCTTCTACATATTCATCCAGTAACATTATTTGATTGTCTATAAATGATTTGTCAAAATCTTCACACAATTTTTTATATTCTTTATCAGTTAATTTAACTCTTTTATATTCTCCATAAGATTTTTTTGTTGATTTATTTGTTTTGTTTTTAGGTTTGTTATCTATATCTATTTCTTTCTCTATCTCTAGTTCTATCTCTTTCTCTATCTCTAGGGGACATTTTAAGGACATTTGTCCTTTTTCTGTTTCTATTCTCTTTCTATATGCTCTTTTTCTATCCGCTTCAGTATTACTTTTACCTATGAAATTTTGAATATCTAACATATAAATAGCACCAGTATCAATTAGATCAATGATGTTTAATTCTTTAAATATCTCTAATGCTTTTTCTACTGTTCCTACTTGGTGTCTTGTAATAGTTGCTATCATTTGTGGGGAATAGGGGATTTTATCATTAAACATTAACCTACCATCGTTTTTTAAACTTTTAAGATAGAGTTTAAGAAGAATATTTGAATATAAATAACCATCAGGCATACTTTCTAATAAAACTTGTGTTTCACTATCAAAGTAATTTTCGTTTAATCTCATATAATAGTATTTCTTATTGTCTGCCATATCTTTTGTATCCTTTCTAGTTAAATAAACAAAAAAGTATCTATACACAATCCACAAAAATATTTGTTAAGGATAGCCTTGTGGACTGTGTATAAATACTCTTCTGCTATCCTTAACCTTAACAATAATATTATATCAAAATAATTCCAATTTGTAAATATATTCCAATAACTTTTGTTAATTTACTTTACTATTTGAAACATATAATCTATAAATATGTACTAAACATAGACTTCCATTAAGAAACCATACACTAAAAGCATTAATACATATTCCATATATCACAAATATAAATGCTCCTAATATGTTTACTAATCTAATTTGTTTTTCATTCTTCATTAAGAAAGAAATCAATACAATAACAGATGCAATAGTTCCTAATATCTCAAAATTCATTATTTCATTCCCCTTGCTTTATGAATTAATTGTCTTGTTACTGGGTAACACACAATCTCATATAATGTTTTGAATGTTGCTTGACAAACTATCATTGTTAATAATGTTGTGATTGGCATTGTTCCTAAAAATGCTATTGTAATGAAAATCAACGCGTCTAATCCTTCACCAATTAAAGTAGAAGTAACACATCTAAACATTAATTTGTTTTCAAATTTCTTTTTCAATACTTCCATCACTTTTGCATTAACTAAACTACCTACCATATAAGCACTCATAGAGGCAACTAATACTCTAAATGTATTACTTAAAACTAAACTAAATGCTTCTTGTCCTGTAAAATAACTAGGTGCTGGTAATAGAATTGCTACATTATAACCAATAACCGCTATAATGTTCATAACAAACCCTGTAATTACTACTTGTTTTGTTTTCTTATAACCAAATATTTCTGCTAATATATCATTTGTGATATATACTATTGGGAATAATATTACTGCTGTTGGTAATACAAATTCTCCTATTGTAAATGTTTTGAATGCTAATATGTTTGATATAATCAAACTTGCACAAAATACCCCACTTAATATTCCATATAAATTTTCTTTTTTCATATATTCTCTCCTTCTATAAATGTTCATCGGCATATTGTTGGAATTTAACCCACTCATAAAAATTATGTCTGTTTATTTTATCTGTTGTTAAATCAGATCTTCTTCTTCTTCCTTGTGTATCAACTTGTTTTAAGTTTCTACCATCAAAATGATATAATGTCCCAAACTTACCTCCACTTGTCCAACTGGTACTATCAACACTATCAAAGTTATAAATCTTCATACCTTTTAAATTAGTAAATCCTAATCCGTGTATTTTACAATTATAAGAATGAGCAGTATCAATAAACCATCTAAAGTATTTATACTCATTCGGCATTATCTCCTTTGTTACAATTCCACCAATGGCCACATAGTCGTATTCCTTACATAGATTGATAAAGTATTCTTTACCTCTACTTTTATGCCATACTGGAATACACTTTTTATTTGTTTCTCTTTCTAATCTTTCTCTTAATCTCTCAACTTCTTTTAACCCAACCACATTATCAATATCCAGTTCAAAGAAGTATTTAATATCGTGTTTATTTATGAAATTTATGTATTTAGTTAAATACTCATCAAAATCTACTTTTTCATCCTTTTTACTACTCATAAAAGTAAATGCTCCACTATCCAACATAAAGAAATCACATTGTTTAATAACTGGAATTAACCAATCTTTCATTGAATAAAAACTTTCTAACATATACTTACAATGATGATATTCAGGTGTTAAAAACTTTCTTGATGAAGGAGCGGCTAAACATACTTTCATTGTTCATCTCCTAAATCAAATATTGATATTTGGTTCTTGTTTGTTGGTTCAAAAAATTCATCAATATCAATATCAGTTACTTCAACATCAGTTGAAATTATTTTGATAATCCTATATACAACACAATCATATTTTTTACATTGGTTTCTATCTTTACATTGGAAACAGGATCTATTTATTTCTTGTTCTATTTTTTCAAACATAGTACCTCCTATAATTTATTATTTGAAACATTGATTAATTTAGCATTTGATGGAGTTCCTTAAAGTCAAATCCAATTAATATCTCTTTAATTTCCTTTTCTTTTTCCCAATTAACTGATAACACTCTAAATCTACCATCTTTACTAACTATGAATAAATCAGGATACATTCTAACTAAATCGCTCATTCTTGCACTTGCTTCATAACCTACAAAATGTTTACCACTTTGAAAATCTTTAGCACTCCATTTTTCTTTATCTTTATTTTCTAACATTGCTTTTAATATCACATCACATTGTGTTAATTTCATATTTCACCCTCCAATATCCTTAAAATATTTTCTAAATAAATTTCTACTAACCCCGCTGTTTTTCTTTCTAATATATTTTTTATGTATTTAATAGCCTTTTCTCTATTTGCTAATTTTTGTGTTGTTTCTAAACTTAATATTTCACTTCTCATACTTCACCTTATCTAAATATGTAATTCCTACTGCATAAGCACTCCATATATCAGCCTTAAACCCATAAAACCAACCTTGATTTTTCTTTGTTCCTACTACTCCAAATCTATCTATTAAGGCTTGTCTTATATTGCTATCTTTTGCTTTCATAGAATTACATAAATTAATCTTTACATCTTTTCTATATATGTATTCATAGTTAGGAATATAAACCATATCACAATATTTTTGTATAAATCGCCCATACCATTCGCAAGTATTAAATACTTCTTTTCCTACTGCCATTCCATAACTCGCAACCTTTTCAACTACTAAACAATCAATTTCACATGATTTACATTGTATATAATCTAATAGTTCATAATTAGGTATTTTCCCAAACTCAATAGGTTTATATGTTTCTTTTTCTATAAGGCAATACGCACTTTCTATATTGCCTGGATCTATTGCTAAAATCATAAATAGTTCTTACCAAACCTTTCTATAAATTCTTCTCTTGTATGTTTCCATTCAAAAACCTTTTGTCCTAGTTGTTTTAACTCTATATCTAATTTATGTCCATTCTTTCCATGAACTCCATTAGTTAATCTATGATGAGTGGGACAAAGCCAAACTTTCAAACCATATTCTTCACTTAACTTTCGCTTGGCCTGTCCAAAAAATATATGATGGTCCTCTACATTCCAACTTCCACATACAATACATTCTTTTCTATCTTGGATGATACTTTTCATTTAATCACCTCATCATTTTCTATTTGAAACATTTTAATTATTAAATTCCTCATATCTAATACTTTCTTGTTTCTTCTTTAAAGCATTTATTTTTTCTTCTATACTGTTATAAGCGTTTTTAAAGCGTTTTAACAAACATTCTTTGTCCGCTAGTCTATTTATATCTCCTGCACTCTTTTCCGTTGCTAATGCCTCAAAATAAGCTAATGCAGGGGGTTTACCATCTTCTTTGTTCCATTTCTTTCTTTCTTCTGTTGTATTCTTTGCTGTATCTATTTGTATTTTAGTTTTTAACTCTATTATTTCTCTAGTAAATCTTGCCATACATTCACCACATATATATAACAAGTTTGTATATACTTCTATGTTGTGGGAATACTCATACATAGAATTAGGTTCATCATTTAGTTTGTTATATGTTTCTTGATACATTTCTTGTAATTCACTATTTTTTAATTCTCTTATCCTAAATGGATTAAATAAGTATGTTTTCTCATTCATAATTTACTCCAAAAAGTTGTTATCTATTTCTACTGAATTACCAAAAACGGAAAATGGATCTTCTTCTTTTGTAGGTTGTTCTACTGGTTGTTCTTGTGTTTCTTTCTTTGTTCCTAGATACTCTATGTTATTTGCTAATACATAAGTTTTATATCTATTGTTCCCATCTTTATCTTGGAATTGATCTACTCTTAAACTTCCCAATACACCTATTAAACTTCCCTTACCTTGATATTTAGATAGGTTCTCCGCTTGTCCATTCCATACTTGACAAGTTATAAAATCTGTTTGTTCTTGCCCTATTCTATTTACTGCTAAATTAAATTCACATACTGGTTTATTTGATTGAGTATATCTTAACTCTAAATCTTTTGTTATTCTTCCTACTAAACTAATTGTGTTCATATATCCTCCTTAATTATTAATACCTCTAAATCTATTTAATTTTTCATATCTTTCTCTATAAGAGTTACTCATATTGTTATCTATGTTTTGAATAGAACTTGCTTTATCACTTAATTGTTCTTCTAAGCCTCTCTTTTCTCTTTTTAGTTTTTCTATAAATTGTTGACTTTGAACATAGTTAAAACTCTCTCTAAAGTCTAATAATTCTTCAAACAACATATCTAATTTATGTTCTATTCTTTCCTCTCTATTATTTGCTTTACATAATTTTCTTGTTTCTTCTATATTTGTTTCTTCTCTCATAATTTCTCCTTAAATAAAATCTTTATTACTAATGCCATACATCTCACTTAATGGTATTCTTTTATAGTTATCTTCTAAATCTTGTTCTAAATCTTCATAATCTCTTTTTGCTTCATTCAAATCATCCTCAAGCTCTTCTACTCTACTTGATAATTCACTTATTTTATCTAGTAATTCTTCAACTGATACTAAATCTTTATGTTTAAATTCATCTAGTACATATACATCATCACATTCTTTTAAATTTACATATGTGTTCATATTATTCTCCTTTTACTATTTTTATAGCATCTTTTAATTGTTCAATAGTCATTTCATTAGTTGATTTAACTTTGTAATGTTTATGTAAGTTTTCATATCCATAACCCTTATCTCTTACTAAATCATTAAGTTCTACTATTAGATTTAACATTTCTTCTTGTTCATCTTGTGTTGGTATATTCATTAATAATTCAAGTCCAATTTTAATGTTTTCATCTTTTGTATTTGTGTATAACCATTCGGCATAATTTGGGTTTTGGTCAATTATTTCCTCTAATGTATCACCTTGATATTTTCCAAATGTAACAACATACTTTTTAGCATCTTCTACATTTGCTATTACTGGTAAATCTTCACCTTGATATAAAGATAAACCTAAACCAAACATAGCTAAATTTTTTGTTAAACATCTCATTATTGTTTTATTAATATCGAACATAGTCGCTACTTCTACTTGTTTTTCAATAAAACCACCATTCTTTTTATCTTTAACTTGATATGTATAAGGATGATCTAACATTGTTTTATTTGCTCCATCCATAACAGGTAGCCACATTTCATGAGTTATCTCGTTTATAGTTACATCAGTAAACACCATATAACCCGTTTTCTCATCATAAACATAAGGTAATTGTTTTTCTCCAAATTTATATATGGTGTACTTTGCTTTTGGGTAAATCTTTTTAATTTCTGCCCAAGCATAAGCCCAACTTAAATAATTCAATCCATTCTTTTGTTCTACTTTATCCCTTACATCTAAATTGTATAAATCCTCAAATGTTGTTTTTACTTCTTCCATAAATCCTCCTTTTTTATGTTTTTCAACATATTTTATTTTTTTAATAAAAACATATTAAATTATTTGCTATTTGAAACATATTTAATAAATTTTTTTATTCTACTCTTTTGAGTAGAAATCTATGTATTGTTCAATTTGTTCTATCTTCTTTTTTAGGCTATCAATCTCATAATCCTTATACTTAATTTCATCTTTATACTTACTTAACAAACTCCCTAGTTCTTCAATAACAATTAAGATGTTTTCCATTAGATAACCTCCAAAGATAAAATATTCTCACTTATTTATAACACCAAACACTAGTTCTGTATATTGGTGTATTGTGGCACATTATTCTTTCTTTAGTAATTCCATAACATCATCTACACCAAACACTTCTTGAATATTATAAGCAAAGTCTATTGATGGTGATACTTTCCCATTCTCTATATCAGAATAATGAGGTCTTGATATTCCAAGTTTGTTTGCCATATTTTCTTGTGAAAGTTTTAAACTCTTTTTCCTAAATTTGTATAAGTTAAATCTCATTTGTTCACCTCCTTTTAAATAAATTAATTATTCGAAACATTTATTATGTATCTCCTAACTATTACCATTTTACTATATTCATATAATTTTGTCAATATAAAATTACAAATGAAGTCAAAAAACTTCACTT
>JAZTXB010000149.1:0-5328 GCA_045636225.1 Bacilli bacterium | reverse complement strand
CCGACTTCTCCTGGAAAATACATTTCTACTTGTTTATATTTACCTAGTAAAGCAGACATAAAATAATATGATGCTCTTAATTTACTTGATACTTCTTTTGGTATATTTTTATTTTTTATAGGTTTAGGATCAATAGTCATTAATCCATCTTCTATAGTAACTTTAGCACCTAAAAACTCTAAAATTTCATTAAGTGCTTCGATATCTGAAATATTAGGAACATTATCTATTTTAACTACATCATCAGACAAAATAGATGCTGGTATAAGTGCAACTGCACTATTTTTAGCACCACTTATTCTAATGCTTCCAGATAATTTTTGTCCTCCAATTATTTTAATTTGTTTCATTTATACCTCCAAAACTATTATATTTTATGTTTTTTTGCCTAAATTGGTGTATAAATAATAGTTCTATTAACATTATAACATTTATAAATAGAGTTGTAAATCTGAAACTTGTTTTAAATTGATTAAAAGTCTACCAATTTTCGATATTATTTTATTGAATTAAAATAAAGTTTTATATTATAATATAATTGTTTAGGAGTGATATTTTTGAACGATTATAAATTTGGAAATTTATTATATGAACTTAGAACAAAAGCAAATTTAACACAATCTCAGCTTGCTAAAAAATTAGGAATAACTAATAAAGCTATTTCTAAATGGGAAACAGGAAAGTCAAAACCAACTACTAATATACTAAAAAAATTATCTGTTTTATTTAAAATTCCAATAGAAAACTTATTACAGCTTAATTTAGATAACGAACAAAAACAAATAACAAAAATAGCAATTACAGGTGGTCCTTGCGCAGGAAAAACAACTGCTATGAGTTGGATTCAAAATGCATTTAGTGACCTAGGTTATCATGTTATATTTGTCCCTGAATGTGCAACCGAAATTATAACATCAGGTATTTCATCTACTACTTGTAAAGATGTAGAAAGTTTCCAACTTGCTCTTATGGAATTACAAATAGAAAGAGAAAAAATATATGAAAAAGCTGCTAAAACAATAAAAAGCGAGAAGATTCTAATTGTTTGTGATAGAGGAATCATGGATAGCAAAGCTTTTTTAACTGATCTAGAATTTTCATCCATTCTATCCGAGTTGAACAAAAACGAGATTGAACTCAGAGATAATTATGATGCAGTATTTCATCTAGTAACAGCAGCAAAAGGTGCTGAAGAATTTTATACTTTAGAAAATAATTCAGCTAGAACTGAAACATTAGAGGAATCTATTAAAATTGATGACAATTTAATAGAAGCTTGGAATGGACATCCTCATTTTAGAGTAATAGATAATTCTACTAATTTTGAAGAAAAGATGAAAAGATTATTGAAAGAAATATCTCACTTTTTAGGAGAACCAGACCCATACGAAATTGAAAGAAAATTTTTAATAGAATATCCAGATATAAATTGGCTTGAAAAAAATAAGAATTGTAAAAAACTAGAAATTGTTCAAACATATTTAATATCAAACAACGATGAAGAAGTTAGAGTAAGACAAAGAGGTAATAACGGAAATTACATCTATACTCAAACAACAAAAAGAAACATTAATAATTTAAAAAGAATAGAAATAGAAAAAAGATTGTCAAAAGATGAATATCTTGAATTACTTATGAACATAAATCCTTCAAAACATCCTATAAGAAAAACAAGATATTGTCTTATATATAAAAACCAATATTTTGAAATAGATATTTATCCTTTTTGGAATGATAAGGCTATAGTTGAAATAGAACTTAATAGTGAAAATCAAAAAATTGAATTTCCAAGTAAATTAAAAATTATAAAAGAAGTTACTGATGATAATAATTATAAAAATAGTGAACTTGCCAATTATAAATAAAAAATAGCTTTTGCTATTTTTATTTTATTACATAAATTATACCAAATATAATTAATAACATTCCACCTAGCAAAGGTGCTATCTTACCAATTAACATATTTAATTTTTTACCAAGTTTTAACCCAATAAAAGTAAATATAAAACTAGTTAAAGAAAATATACTAGAACACATTATAAAATTATTACTTATATTATTTAAACTTATTCCTAATGAAAAGCTATCTATACTTACTGCAAGTCCAAATAATAACATCTCACCTAACTTCATATGTTTTACTACTTCTTGCTCTTTTCTACTTTCTAATATCATATTTATCCCTATT
Source organism: Bacilli bacterium (assembly GCA_045636225.1). GTDB lineage: Bacteria > Bacillota_I > Bacilli_A > RF39 > UBA660 > UMGS1613. The sequence goes on along the minus strand of JAZTXB010000149.1, from coordinate 3,140 downwards.
AAACTAAATATCACTAATACCAATATATCTTCTCCTATATGTATAAATTTAGTTATATATCCACCTATGATCATCCCAAGAATTGGCATAAAAAAATGGTACACACCTACTATTATAGATAATATATTTATCTCTTTTTTTGATAAACTAATAGTTCCATACGCAAGCGCTAAAGAAAATGCATCCATACTTAAACTAATTGCTATAATAAAAATAAGTATTATATTCATAGTATCACCTATAAAATAATACTCTACTTTTTTAAAAATATTTATTTATTATAGTTTTTACCATAGTTGTATATTCTACATCAGTTGACTGTTCTGCCTCTATCATACATAGAGGTGGGAAAAGCACACACCACCAATTATCTCCTAACCCCTCTCCCAATGTTACTACAACAGATTCATAATAACCTTCATCATAAGTTATTCCCTTGAATTCTTTTTTAGGGAAGTAATTTAATCCAAAATTAACATTAAATGGTAATAAATATTTTTCTTTTTGTAAAACAGTGTCAATGTTATTTTCTACATAATTTAAATTATCTTTTATTATTTTTCTTGCAGATTCTAAATCCCTAGTATTTTTTAAAAGATTATACATATCATATTCAACAATATCTTTTACTTTAGTTTTTATTTCTTGATCGTACTTTGAATTTGAATTAGCAATAACTCTTATTCTTATAGCATCATCAGGTATTATATTATTTTCAGCTACAACATTACCAACAACTATATATGTAAAAATTATTAATAAAAACACAATTATTCCTTTTTTCATATCATCACCTATTTAATATTGTTTATTTTTTTAGATTTTATACAAAAAAAGAAATAAATTACCACTTTATTTCTTTTTTATCCATTTCTTTTAAATAATTATTAATCTTACTAAATGGTTTGCTTCCAAAAAAACCTCGACTAGCTGATAATGGAGAAGGATGAACAGATTCTATTATTTTATGTCTATTATTAGTTATAAGTTCTTTTTTACTTCTAGCAAAACTTCCCCATAGCAAAAATATTACAGGTTCTTCTCTTTCGTTTAATTTAGATATTATATTATCTGTAAAAAATTCCCAACCTTTATTTTTATGCGATAAAGGAGTATCTTTTACTACAGTCATTATAGAATTAAGTAATAGCACCCCTTCTTTAGCCCAATCTGTTAGATCACTTTTTGTTCTATTTATCCCAATATCATTATAAAGCTCTTTAAAAATATTTTGAAGTGATGGAGGCATTTTTACACCTTCTTTTACGCTAAAAGAAAGTCCATGTGCTTCTCCTAGTCCATGATATGGATCTTGACCTAATATTACTACTTTAACATCATCATAATCAGTAAACCTAAGGGCATTAAAAATATTTTCATAATTTGGAAAAACTGTTTTAGTTTTATATTCATTTTTTACAAATATTCCAAGTTTTTTAAAATATTCTTTTTGTAATTCATCTTTTAATACTATATCCCATTTTTTATTAATCATACAACCACCAACAATATTGTAACACATTTCTACTTATTCTTTAATTCTTTTATTACATCATCTTTTAATTTTATTATTGCATATATATTTATAATAGCTAGTATACCAACAAATATATCTATAAAACTCCAAATAATATTTGAGGAGGAAATAGCTCCCATAAATATTGATATGAGTGTTAAAAATTTTAAAAACTTTAATGATTTATTTGGCTTTTCTATAAAATATTTAAGTGATGATTCTCCATTATAATAACTAGATAAAATTGTAGTAAATGCAAATAAAAATATAATTATAAATACAAAATAATTACCTATAACTCCTAGGTGCTGAGTAAAAGATATTTGTACAAGCTCTATACCATTTAAATTATTAAAAGTAAAATTAGATACATTTGAGGTAAGTAATATAAAAGCAGTTGAAGTACAAATTAGAAAAGTTGTTATATATACTCCAAGCATCTGCATATACCCTTGAGATAGTTTTTCCCCCTTTGATGCCGCATCTGTTGTTGATGCAGCTATTGCTCCTGTACCTATTCCTGCCTCACTTGAAAAAATACCTCTTTGAATACCTATTACAACGCTACCTAACATTCCACCTTTTATTGAATTAAAATTAAATGCACTTTTAAATATAGAAGAAAATATTATTGGTATTTCATCTATATTAATTATAATTATAATTAAACATACAAAAAGATATAAAAGAGTCATAGAAGGAACCATTTTAGATGAAAAATTAGCAATTCTTTTAGCTCCTCCTACTATTATAATTAATACAAATACACATATAATTATACCTATTATATATTCTTTAATATTAAATATTTCTTTTAGTGAATGAGTTATTGTGTTAGTTTGTATGCTTATAAAACCAAATATATCACTTATTATTATAACCATTGCATAAATATTTCCTAATAACTTATTATTTAAACCATACTTTATATAATAACTAGGCCCACCCTTACAAATATTATCTGTATCCTTTTTTTGATATATCATACCAAGTGTTGTTTCTAAAAAAGTAAGAGATGCGCCTAATATAGAGCTTATCCACATCCAAAATATGCTCCCTATCCCACCATAATATATTGATACAGCAATTCCAGCAATACTTCCTACTCCAATTCTTCCAGCGAGAACCATCATTAAAGAAGCAAATGGTTTTATGGTATCTTTATTCTTATTTTTTATTTTTAATCCTTTAAACATTTTTATAAATCTAAATTGTATAAAGTTTAATTTAAAAGTAAAGTATAATCCACTTATAATTATTAATATACTAGCAAATAACCATATAAGTTTCGTAAGCATTTAATCACCAATAAAGTTTATGTAAAAAGACAAAAAAAACTACTTTATTATAGTAGTCTTAATTTTATTATGAATTATTCACTTCCACAATATTGGAATATTCACCACATAATTCTCCCTTTACATTTCTTACTTTAAAATAATAACGTTTTCCTGTTGGTATTGTGATGTCATATTCATTGCTATTTTCATCTGGAGATGTTGCCTTCCTTTGTAATTTATATTCCCCATTTTCACTTTCCGAATAATATATTTCCACATCAAATTGTACATTTTCTATTTTTAGAACTGCTATTTTTTCATTCTTTTCTGGATCATAATATCCC
>JAZTXB010000148.1:0-8608 GCA_045636225.1 Bacilli bacterium | reverse complement strand
TTATATTCTTCTATTAAAGAATGAGTTTTTTTTATTCTTTCTATTTCTTCACTTATTACTTCACACATGTTAAACTCTGTATCATTAAATTCTATTTTTTTTGGCATAGTAATTAATATAAATAATAATTCTCTTTCATATTCTCTTAAAGGGTAATCACTTTCATACCTTTTTAATATTTCTGTAAAAGAAAAATCCCCACTATGATTATTATACAAATTATATAAATCAAATATTGGCATATCTATTTTAGACTTATCCCAGCTTATTAAATAATTATTTGTAATGTAATGGGATAAATCTAAATTATTATGCACTACCGCTACTCTCATCTTATTTAAATTATCTATTTTTTGTCTCCAGTTTTCTAAATATGATTTTCCCTCTTCTATACAATTAAAAATATAACTAATATTAAGCGCTAAAGTATATTCACTTGGAGACATAAAAACTTTCTCATCTATAAGAGTTATTGCATCCAAATAATATTGATATAAATATTCATAATTATTTGACAAATCTTCATATATCTTTTTATATTCATCTACACTTACTTCTTTATAATGCGTTGTTTTATTATGCATAAGTGAAACTAAATCTATTAAATCTAATATCTTTTGTTCCCTTGGAATATCTACATCTTCTATATATTTAGATATTACATAATTATCACTTTCTATTATTTCAGGATAATAATTAAAATTTCTTGTATCTAAATAATTAAATATATAATCTTTATTATTGTTTGGCTTTATAGTTATTTTTCCTATATTAGTATCCGCTATTATTACTTTACCTATTTTTTTATAACCTACTGCTCTTATATCATTTTTCTTAAGTAAACAATTAATCTCTTTCATACCTATTAGGTATAATTAATTTATCTCCTAATTTAAGTTCACTTAAATTATTATATTTTTTTAATTCTTCTACCTCTATATTATACTTTGTAGTAATAGATTCTATGGTATCACCTTCTCTTACTATATATACATTATAAGTAACATATACTTCACTTTCTTTTGAAAATTGATTAAATAATGAATTTATTTTTTCTTCCATATCTATTTTTTTATCCTCTTTTTTTTCTATTTTTACATCTTCTAAATCTATACATCTTTCTTCAACAATATCTTCTTTTTCTAAGATATCATCTTCTAGTTCTTCTATAATATCTCTTTTTGGAGTTTCATCTATTAATTCTAAATCTACTATTAAAGGTTTTTCCTCTAACTTATCTATAAGCACATCAATAGCAATTCTAAGTACGTTATCATTTACTATTTCATAATAAAAATCATCTATATCAACAGTTGCTTTATCCGTATTATATTTTTCATCTATTACTATTTCAAATGGTAAATTTAAATGAAACGGATCTACAGAAATACTTTTATCACTTATTTTGTATTCTCCACTTACTATAAACTCTCCTTTAATTATATCATCTTTTACATTAAGTGTATTTTCAAGTGAAATACTTGTAACTTCACTTATATTAGTTTTAAATATTACATCTTTCTTAAATGGTATTATATTTTTCATATTATCTCTCCTATCACTTAAAGATATGCTTATCTTTTTTTAATATGAAAAAAAGATAGAAAATCACTTTCTATCTAAAAACCAAACACTACTTATATCACAACTACTACTTGAAGGAGCAGGATTAGGCATATCTAACTTTATTAAACATGGTAACTTAAAGCCTGAACCAAACGCTATACAAGTACCTGGTTGTAATAATTTTACTTTTTTTATTACATCTGTTGTTATATTAGGTACCATTTGTTTTATATATTCTACATCAGTAGGATGTAACATTTTAAATATTAGAAAATTACTACACTGCGAAAGAGCGGTTGTTGAAAGTTCTGATGGTCTTTGTGAAATAAGACCAAGCATTACTGCATACTTTCTACCTTCTTTTGTAATTCTATCAAAAATATTATAACCAATAACTTCTACATCTGTATCATTTTGAACATATCTATGAGCTTCTTCTAATACCAAATGAATAGGAAGACTAGCTCTATTTTTTAAACTCTTAGAATATTCAAAGAAAATTTTTGAATATATTTTTGTAAGTGTTTTAGCAAATCTATCATCTACATAATTTATATTAAAATTAACAATTTGTATCTTTCTTCCATTTTCAGTTAATATTTGCTTTATAAATCCTTCTCTATTTACATATTGATCCATTTCAAAGTATTTAGCATAATCACCATTTACTAAACTTCTGAGTCTTACTTTTAAAACATTATAATCATCAAATATTTTATCACTACTTAAAATTCCTTCTGATATTAAAGCAAATTCAAAAGCTGAATATAAATCTTTTAGTGTATATTTAAAACTTCCATCTGGTAAATTTAATTCTAAATCATCTACTAAGAACTGACTAATAAAATTAGTAAGTAATTCCATTTCTCTAATTTTACCACTCGCATCTATAAGTAAACATTGTTTTAAAGGTCTAGTATACCCTGGTTGATATATTGGAGATTCTAGATTTAATTCTTTTGTGTTATAGTGAGTTAATACAGAAAAAATCTGATCTCTTATAGTTGCTGGTGATTTACCACTTGAAAGTATATCTAAAAGAGCACGAGCTATTATATCATTTTTTCCTTTTAATACTTTTTCTTCTTCTCTAGCAAACACAGTAACTAGTTTCATTGCCTTTTCAATTATTGGTAGTTGATTTCTAGAACTTGCCTCTAATAATAAAGCTATATCATCAACAGAAAGTAACCATAATGGTATTTTTACTATTGGACTGTTATCTTCTATATTAGTAGTAAAAGATTTAAAACTTATTTCTGGAACTTTTTTATTTAAATCTTTAAAAGCCGAATGATATTCACCATATGCATCAAATATAAGGATACTAGCTCTATAAGCAACTGAGTTTTCTTTTTCAAATAAATTTTGAAGTATACGAGCTACACTACATGATTTACCACTTCCTGTAGAACCAAATATAGCAAAGTGATTACTAAAAAACTCATTTATATTAACACCAATTTTTATATCCCCATATACAGGACTTTTTCCTAAATATAAATCTCTTTTTTCAACATATTCTGGAATACCTATTATATGATTTACCTTTTCCTTAGAAACTAATTTTACTATTGATTTAAAAGATGGTTTTTTTGATATACCAAATACAAAGTTATCATTATCATCAAACTCTCCTAATAAATTAATAAAAGCAATGTTGTTTTTTATATTAACAATTTCTCCTATTATTTTTTTATCAGTATCTTCTATAATTACATAATAGTTAATTATATTTTCCATTTCTTCTACTTTTACATTCAATTCTAATTGTAATGTATTATCTTCTGTACCAATTATTTTACCTAACATAAAATCACCTACTATGTATATTATACATTAAAACTTAATAAAAAAAAAGATAAAAAAACAAGCATAAAACCATTACGCTTAAAATAGTATACATGCTTGCTTTTTAATCTATATTATTTTTTAAATAATTATAAACTTCTTCATATTTTTTAACTGGTATAAATTTTATTTTATCTTTTATTTCTGGTTGTAATTCCTCTAAATCACTTAGATTAGAATATGGTATAAATATTGTATCTATATTATTTATATATGCGCCTATTATTTTTTCTTTTATACTACCTACTTTAAGTATATTACCTCTTAAAGTAATTTCTCCTGTAAAAGCTATTTTATTACTTACTTCAAAGTTAGAAAGTGCACTTATTAGGGAGGTTGTAATTGCTACACCTGCAGATGGACCTTCTTTCTTTATTGCTATATTTGGTACATTTATATGTATATCATTTTTAAATATATCATAATCTATTCCAAATAACTTATAATTAGCCTTAATGTAACTCAAGGCTATTTTAGCACTCTCAAGCATTACATTTCCCATAGAACCAGTAAGTATTAAATTAGAATTACCTTCATAATAATTTACTTCTATTGGAAGAATATCTCCACCACAATTTGTATAAGCAAGACCATTTACTATTCCAATATCACTTACTATTTCATCAGTCTCATATATTCTTTTACCTAAATATTCTTCTATATTATTTATAGTTAAATTAATTCTTTTTTTATTAGTTACTTTATTAGTAACTATTTTTCTAATTATTTTAGAAAGCATTCTATTAAGCTGTCTAAGTCCTGATTCTTTAGTATAATACCTTATTATGTTAAGAATTTCTTCATCACTTATTTTAATGTTTTTTATACCATGTTTTTCACATATTATAGGTATCAAATGTTTTTTTGATATTTCTAACTTTTCTATTTCAGTATAACCAGTTATATCTATAATTTCTAATCTATCTTTAAGTGCATCTGGTATTGTACTTACATCATTAGCTGTAGTAATAAAAAGTACGTTAGATAAATCAAATTCTTCTTCTATGTAATTATCTTTAAAATATTTATTTTGATTAGAATCAAGAACTTCTAAAAGTGCGCTTGAAGGATCTCCTTTATAGTTATTACTCATTTTATCTATTTCATCTATTAGAAATACAGGATTAGAACTTTTAGCTCTTCTCATTCCATCTATTATTTTACCAGGAGTTGAACCTAAATATGTTCTAATATGTCCTTTAATTATAGCTTCATCATCTACTCCACCAACTGATATTTTAACAAACTTTCTACCTATATTTTCAGCTATAGAATAAGCAAGTGTTGTTTTTCCTACACCAGGTGGACCTACTAAACAAATAATAGGAGTATCTACATTACTAGATTGTTTTTTTACAGCTAAATACTCTATAATTCTTAATTTTACTTCATTTAAATCATAGTGTGTTTTATCTAAATTATCTTTTATAATACTTAAATCTTCTATATCTTTTGTATTTATATTCCAAGGTAAATTAAGCATTACCTCTATATAATTTCTAACTATACTAACCTCAGGAGAAATACTAGACATACTTTCATATCTATCTATTTCATAATTTATTTTTTCTTTTATAGAATCTTTAACATTTAATTTCTCTACTTGTTCTTTTAATTTTTGTACTTCTTCTTCTTTTGGAGATAATTCACCAAGTTCATCTTGTAATTGTTTTATTTTTTCTTTTATATAAAAATTTTCTTGTTCTTTATCTAATTCTTTTTTTACTTTTGTATCTATATTTTTTTCTATATTAAATAGTCTTTCTTGTTTATATATATCTTCAAGAACCATTTCAGCTCTTTTAATACATCTAGGTTCCATTAAATAATCAAATAACCTTTTATTTTCAAGTGGCATATGATTAACAATTATATCTGTAATAACAGATAAATCATCTGTATCAGCTATTAAAGAAAGTAAACTATTACTCATATATGGAACTCTTTCAATATATGTCTCTAACTCTGAATTTAACTTTTTTAATATACCATTTCTTACTTCATCACTTATTTTTTCTTTAGGAAGTACATTTATTATAGATTCTATTATATCTTTTGATGGATTTAAATATTCTATAACACCTGCTCTATTTTTACCTTTTAAAACAACTCTAACCTTACCATTAGGAAGCTCTAATTTCCTAGTTATTTCAGCAACCGTACCTATTTTTGGTAAATCTTTAACAATTATATTTTCTTCTAAAGATGATTTTGTTACTATAAGAACTTTATTATCATGAAAAGCTTCTGCTTCATCTATTATATTTTTTGATAGCTCATCTTCAAATTCTAATTTTAATTCATTTTGAGGGATAAGGACAGTGCCTTTTAATAATATAACTGGTAAATTAAATTGCATTGGGCACCTCCTATAAATTGATTTTTATTATAGTCAAACAAAATACAAAAGTCAACAAATTTTAAAATTTTCTCATAACTTTTTTTAGTATTCATATATTTAATTAGAAAGTAGGGAAAAAATGGAAAAATTAGAAATTATTAAAAGTATTACAGAACGTACTGGTGGAGATTTATATTTAGGTGTTGTTGGAGCAGTACGAACTGGTAAATCTACTTTTATTAAAAAATTTATTGAGAATTTAGTTGTACCTAATATAGAAGATGAGTATGAAAGAAAAAGATGTTTAGATGAAATACCACAATCCGCACAAGGTAAAATGATTATGACTACAGAGCCTAAATTTGTTCCTAGTAATGCAGCTCTTATAAACATAGATGAATTTAGTTGTAATGTAAGACTTGTAGATTGCGTCGGATATGTTATTGAAGGTGCTAAAGGTTATGAAGATGAAAATGGACCTCGTATGGTTAAAACACCATGGTATGATGAAGAAATACCTTTTGTAGAAGCTGCTGAAATTGGTACTGAAAAAGTTATTAAAGACCACTCTAGTATTGGTATTGTAGTTACCACTGATGGTTCTTTTGGAGAAATATCTAGAAATAATTATGTAGAAGCAGAAACAAGAATTGTAAATGAACTTAAAGAAATAGGAAAACCTTTTATAGTAGTTTTAAACTCAGCTCATCCTACATTGCCAGAAACTGAAAGAATGGCAGAAAAATTATCTAACGAATATAATGTACCTGTACTTCCACTTTCAGTAGAAACAATGAATGAAAAAGAAGTATACTCTGTACTTAGAGAATCTTTATATGAATTTCCTGTTATGGAAGTTAAAGTTAATATGCCAGATTGGATAGCTTGTTTAAATCCTTCTAATTCTTTAAAAAATGAATATATAGAAAAAATTAGAGAAAGCGTTGTTGAGGTAGATAAACTTCGTGATATAGAAACTATAACATCTCATTTTGAAGGCTGTGAACACATAAAAAAAGCCTATATTTCAAGTGTAGAAACATCTACTGGAATTGTTACTATTAATTTAGAAGCTCCTGATTATCTATATGATGAAGTGCTTAAAGAAACTATGGGTATAGAAGTTAGAAGTAAAGCAGATTTATTAATGTTATTCCAAGACTATAACGAAGCAAAAGTAGAATATGATCAAATTAAATCCGCCCTTCAAATGGTTAGAACTACAGGTTATGGAGTTGCCTCTCCTACTCTAAATGATATGAAATTAGAAACACCAGAAGTAGTTAAGCAAGGCTCTAGATATGGTATTAAACTTAAAGCAGTTGCGCCTTCTATACATATGATTAGAGTTGATGTAGAATCTACCTTTGAACCAATTATTGGTACTGAACTACAAAGTAAACAACTTATAGATTATCTTATGAAAGATAAAGATACAGATCCTCAGGCTATATGGAAAAGTGAAATATTTGGTAGAAGTATAGATAATATAGTAAAAGAAGGAATACAAGCTAAACTATCTCTTACACCTGAGAATGCTAGATATAAACTTCAGCAAACTCTATCTAAATTAGTTAATAAAGGTTCTGGAAATTTATTTGCTATTGTAATATAAAAAAATAAGTGATAATGATATGAACCCCGTTTCTTGGACATAGAAACGGGGTTTATATCAAATATATACTTGTTTATGTTTTTTACATTTTTTTACTGTAATTATACTTTTATCAATTTTACAAGTCACTACGTTATTATACAAATAGTATATATTTGTTATAATATTTATGGAACATTTAATAGTTGGGTGATTGCCAAATTCCAAAAAGGAAGGAGGCGATGTTATGTTTAAAAAGGATTTATTAATCTTTTCATTAATCATAATTACCTTCCTATTAGTATTATTACTATTTATAGTTTTGATATGAAAAGAAAATCACCTAACTCAAACGCATTGAATTAGGTGAACACCATTTTATTGGCAACACTCAACATGACGTATTAAGTGTTCCTTTTTTATTATATGAAATTTCTTCCATCTACATACATAATAACACATTATAAAACGTTTGTCAAAAATCTTTACACACTACTTGAATACTTTTGTTTTTGAATTTAAAATATTTATTGCCTCCTGTATATGTTCTTCACATAAACCTAGACAGTCATCCATATTCATTAATATTTCTCCATCTTTTGTAAAACTAGTTTTTATAAGTTCTTTTCCTATAAAACTTTGAAGGTCTGATGATTCATCATCAATTACTGCAAAACTATCAACATCATTATCATTAAGCCACATATTAATTTGCTCTTCTCTTTTTAAATAATTATCTTTTGTTGTTATATCGTATATTTCTATATCATATTTATTAAAAAGGTTATATAACTCTAAGCCTTTTTTATTTCTTGGAATAATTCTATCATTTTCTTTATTAAAGAAAAGTCTCCAACTAGAACTAAGTACGATTTTAGCACCTGTTTTATCTATTATTTGTTTTAAGTACTCTACCCTAAATTCATCTATTTCTATATCTAAAATACCTGTTTGATTATATTTCTCTTTTCTTTTTATAAATGTTTCACTTGTATTTAAAACACCATCGATATCTAAAAATATTATTTTCATAGTATCACCGCTAGATATATTTTATTATAAATAAAAAAATAGTCAACTATTTATAAACAAGTTTACTATTTTCAAGTAATTTCATCATTTCTAAACTAGTTAATTCTTCTTTTAATTTTAAATATATATTTTTATTTTTTATTTGTATATTTATTTTATTTAAAATATCTTCTGGTATATCATCTACTTCATACATAAAATTAGTATCAACTACAATTAATCTC
>JAZTXB010000147.1:0-6346 GCA_045636225.1 Bacilli bacterium | reverse complement strand
TATTAAAGCTAATATAAGTAATATTAATGAAATTAATTTAGAAAATAGTTATTTTAAAGATAATATTAAATCTATAATATTAAATATAAATGCTTTATTAGATACACAAACTATAAAAGATAATTTAACATTAGATTTTTCTAAACAATACTCTATTAGTGAAGTTTTAACTATAATTAATGATATTGAATTTAATAAATTAGATAAAGAGCACATAAAAAAACTGATAAAATAAATTATCAGTTTTTTAATATTCACAAGCTCCTGGTGTTCTATAATATGGAATAACATCTCTAATATTATCTACACCTGTTAAATAAATTAATAATCTTTCAAATCCCATTCCAAATCCTGAATGTACACATCCGCCATATTTTCTTAAATTTAAATACCAATCAAGGCCTTCTGTTTCCATTCCCATTTCTTTCATACGAGCAACTAACTTATCATAATTCTCTTCTCTTTGAGAACCACCCATAAGCTCACCTGCTCCAGGAACTTCTAGGTCAACAGCAGCAACTGTTTTTCCATCTGGATTTTGTTTCATATAAAATGCTTTAATATCTTTTGGCCAGTTTTTAATAAATACAGGTCCATTAAAGTATTCTGTAATATATTTTTCATGTTCTTTAGCAATATCTTCTCCATATTCAGGAGCAAATTCCCATTTAACATTTGCATTCTTTAAGATTGTAATAACTTCTTCATGATCTATTCTTGTAAAGTTACTTTCAACTAATTTATTTAATTTTTCAAGTAATCCTTTTTCTACAAAGTTATCAAAGAAAGTCATTTCTTCAGGGCAGTTATCTAAAACATATTTAACTACATATTTTAGCATACCTTCCATTATATCCATATCACCTTCTAGATCGCAGAATGCTACTTCTGGTTCGATCATCCAGAATTCAGAAGCATGTGTTTTAGTATTTGAATTTTCTGCTCTAAATGTAGGCCCAAATGTATAAGTCTTCTTATATGCCATAGCAAATGTTTCTGCTTGAAGTTGACCACTTACTGTAAGTGATGCTTGTTTACCAAAGAAATCGCGACTATAATCAACACTTCCTGATTTAGCAATTCTCTCTAAATCTAAAGTAGTTACTTGGAACATTTCACCAGCACCTTCACAGTCACTAGCTGTTATAAGTGGCGCATGGAAATATACATATCCGTTATCTTGAAAATATTTATGAATTGCATAAGCAGCTACACTTCTTACTCTAAATACAGCGTTAAATAAGTTTGTTCTTGGTCTAAGATAAGCAATTTCTCTTAAGAATTCACGAGTTGGTCTACCTTTTGATTGAAGAGGATAATCATCTGGGCAATCTCCTTCAAGTACTACGTCACTAGCCTTTAACTCAAAATCTTGTTTTCCTTCTGATGGAATTATTTTACCTACTACTTTAACAGCTGAACCAATATGCATTTTAGCTATTTCTTCAAAGTTTGAAAGTGCATTATCATATACAACTTGAATATTCTTAAAATAAGTTCCATCATTAAAATCAATAAAACCAAATTCTTTTTGTTTTCTATGGTTTTTAATCCAACCATATAACTCTACATCTTTATCTAAATAACTTTTATAATCTTTATATATATCTTTTACATCTAACATATTATCACCCTTTCTATAATAATTCTATACCTCTTGCTTCACAATCTTTTATTACTTCATCAGGCCATATAGATGCCTGTACCTCACCTATATGTCTTTTCTTTAAGAAATACATACAAAGTCTTGATTGACCAATTCCTCCACCTATTGTAAATGGAAGTTCATCATTCATAACCATTTTATGATAATCTTGAGTAAGTCTATTAGTTGCACCTGCTATTTCAAGTTGTTTAATTAAACTATCTTTATCCACTCTAATTCCCATACTAGAAAGTTCTAAGGCTATATTAATTTCTTCAAACCAAACTAATATATCACCATTTAATTCCCAATCATCATAATCAGGACTTCTACCATCATGAGGTTTACCACTATTTAACTTTTTACCAACTTTCATTACAAATACTGCGCCTTTTTCTTTTGTTATTGCATTTTCTCTTTCTTTTGAAGTTAAATTTGGATACACATCTTCAAGTTCTTGAGTTGTAACAAAAGTAATTCTCTCTGGTAATGTCATTTCTATTTCTGGTATTTCACTATGAATAAAAGATTCTGTTTTTAAAAGTACACCATATATTTTATTTACAAATTGTTTTAAAACTTCTTCAGTTCTTTCTTCTTTTTCAATTATATATTCCCAGTCCCATTGATCTACATAGTATGAATGAATATTATCTACTGTCTCATCTTTTCTAATAGCATTCATATCTGTATAAAGACCTGTATGAGTATTAAATTTATACTTATTTAAAGCAAATCTCTTCCATTTAGCAAGTGAATGTACTATTTCTGCAGTCTTATTATCAAATATTTTAAAATCAATAGCTTTTTCATAACCATTTAGCTGATCGTTTAAACCCGTTTCACTAAGTACAAAAAGTGGTGCGGAAACTCTAGTTAAATTTAATGTAGAAGCTAAATTTAATTGAAAAAAATCTTTAATCTTTTTTATGTATTTTTGAGTTTCTAAAACATCAAGTGCCATATTATCTTTTCTCCATTTCTTCCGTAATAATACTAGCAGTCATACTTGGATTTGCTTGTCCACGAGTTGCCTTCATAACCTGTCCTACAAAGAAGTCAAATGTGTTTTTACCTTTTCTATGATCTTCTATTAAATCTGGATGTTCATCAAGTAATTTAACTACTATATCTCTTATAGTCTTATCATCTGTTATTTGTGTCATTCCAAGTTCTTTTACTACTTTACTTGGCTTTTTATTTTCTTCTAAACATTTAATAAATACTTGTTTACTTTGTTTAGATGATATTTTACCTTCATCTACCATACTAATTAATTCACATAACATTTCTGGCGTTAAATAAATATCTGTTATTTTTAATTCATTTTTATTTAAATGACCTAATATTATACTAGTTATCCAGTTAGCACTACTTTTTGGATTACATCCAAGCTTAATTGTTTCTTCAAAATAATCAGATACTGCTTTGTCTTTAACTATTATTGTTGAATCATATCTAGAAAGTTCATATTCATTCATATATTTTTCTATTCTATCAAACTGCAACATAGGTATTTCAGATTTTATTTCTTCTATCCAAGAATCATCTATTTTAATAGGAGGTATATTAGGTTCTATATAATATTTATAATCTACTGCATCTGCTTTAGAACGCATTGCGATAGTCTCCATTTTCTCTTCATCAAAACGTCTAGTTTCTTGAATTATAACTCCACCTGATTCAAGAACTTCAGTTTGTCTTTTTATTTCTGCTTCAATAGCAAGTTTAACAGTATTAAAACTATTTAAGTTTTTCATTTCCGTTCTTGTACCTAAAGTATCATCTTTTGAAAGAGATAAATTAACATCTACTCTCATTTCGCCTCTATCAGTACGAGCTTCACTTACTCCTGTATATAGGAATATTCCTTTTAAAGCTTCTAGAAAAGTAATAGCTTCATCTACTGAATGAATACATGGAGTTGTAACTGTCTCAAGTAGTGGTACTCCTGCTCTATTATAATCAAGTAATGAATAATCAGAGAAGTGTTCCATAGAAGCAGTATCTTCTTCTAAATGTATATCATGAATACCTATTTTTTTATCCTCACCATTTACATTAATCATTACATATCCATCTACACCTACTGGTTTTTCCATTTGAGTTATTTGATAACCTTTAGGAAGGTCTGGATAATAATAATTTTTTCTATCAAACATAACTATATCTGGAGTTTTACAATTAAGCGCAAGTGCCATCATAAGTGATTTTCTAAAAGCTTCTTTATTAGCTACAGGAAGAATACCAGGAAGACCAATGTCTACTGTATCAATGTTTTCATTTGGATATTCAGAGTATGCATTTTTAGCACTTGAAAAGTTTTTAGAATTAGTTTTAACTTCACAGTGTACTTCTAGTCCAATTGTTACCTTATACATCGTATTCCTCCTTTATTAATCCCTTCAACCCAAGTTTTTCTTCTATTTTATAGGCTATATTTAATGTTTCTCCATCCTTAAATTGTGGCCCAGTTATATTTAAACCTACTGGCATATTATTTATAATACCATTTGGGATTGTTATACTTGGGAATCCTCCAAAATTACCAATTGCCATATGATTTTCAAGTATTAAATATCTATCACTCATTCTATCTATAGAATCTTCAAACTTAGGAGCAACTCCTCCACTTGCTGGAAGTATCATAGCATCATATTTTTTATATAATTCATTCATTTTATCAACTATAATTCTTCTTAATCTTTGAGCATTTTTAAATAATCTTTCTTGATTTTCTTTTTGAAGTATATAACTACCTAAAATAAATCTTCTTTTTATTAATTCACTAAATCCTTTAGTTCTAGCATCAAACATAATATCATTTATATTATCACCTTCACATCTTGGACCAAATACTATACCAGTTAAATTAGAATTATTACTTGTAGCTTCCGCACAACTAATAGTCATATAAGCAGGATATATTGCTTTAAGTAATTTTTCATCTACTGATACTTCTTCTACTTCAAAGCCTAGTTCTTTACACTTTTCTATTGTTTCTTTAAAATTATTTAGAACTTTTAAAGTTTCTTCTCCTGCATCTTTATAAAGCTTATTATCAACCACTTCTTTAATATAAAATAGTTTTTTACCTTTTATATCATTTTCAAGCATATCTAAGTATTTTATATTTTCATCTGGAAGTGATGCCATATCTCTTTCATCTTTACCTTTTAATATATCAGTAACAATAGCCGCATCTTTAACACATCTAGTAAAACACCCTACATGATCTAAACTTGAAGCAAAAGCAAAAAGACCATAACGTGATATTCTTCCATATGTTGGTTTAAATCCTACAAGTCCACCAAATGATGCTGGTTTTCTTATTGAATCACCTGTGTCAGAACCAATACTAAATGGTACTATTCCAAGTGCTACACTTGATGCAGAACCCGCTGATGAACCACCTATTTGTCTTTCTTTATCCCAAGGGTTTCTAACTATACCAGTATGACCAGTAGTTCCAGTTCCACCCATTGCAAGTTCATCAAGTACTGTTTTTCCAACTAATACAGCACCTGCTTCTTTAAGTTTTTTATAAGCAGTCGCATCATACACCGGAACATAATCCTTAAGTATATTTGATGAAGAAGTTGTAAGAATACCTTTAGTTGAAAAATTATCTTTTAATGCATATGGAATACCACTTATTAATGAATTTGATTCTTCACATTTATATTCATCTATTATTGTTTCAAAAGAATTAAATTCATCTTGATATTTATGTGCTTTTAAATTAGACTCTTTAAATAACTTTTCACTAGTTATTTTACCTTCATCTAATTCATTTCTTAGTAATGTTATATCCTTCATTATCCCACCACCTTTGGTACTTTAATTTGATCTGCTTTTTTATCTTTAGCATTAGCAAGAACTTCATCATTAGTTAAACAATCTTTAGCAGTATCTTCTCTTAAAGTTGCATGATAAATAACATATGGAAAAGTCATTGGTTCTACACTTTCAATATTTTCTATCTCTCCTATTAGAGCCATATGTTTTTCTATAGTTTCAAATTCTTCTAATGTTCTTTCATATCCTGCATCATCCATATCAAACATTAACTTAGCAGCATAATCTTTTAATTTTTCTTTTGTTACCATAAATATCCTCCTATTATATAAAAAAACAAGTCCTAAGACTTGTTACTATTTTAAATGGCGCCTCTTGTAGGACTCGAACCTACGACCTAACGGTTAACAGCCGTGCGCTCTACCGACTGAGCTAATCAGGCATTTTAATATAGTAATTCGTCCATTTTTTTGGGACGAACTATTCCGCGGTGCCACCCAAATTGTCATAAAAGACCACTTTACCGATTCTATCAAATCGTGTAACTATTAACGGGTTACTACCGGATAACTTTACTTAATTCAAATTATCAGCTAATGGGTGTTATTCATAAATACACTTAATGTTAGCTTCCACCTTCTCTAACTCGCTCTAATTAGTAATTATTATTACTTCTCCCACTCAGCGCCTTTTTAAGACCATGAATTAATTATAGATTAGTTTTAATATTTTGTCAATACCTATTTATTATTTTTTCGGTTATCGTGAATTTTCATTTGGAATTCAGTTTTATCTTTTAAAACTGAAATAAGTGTGATTATAATATAAAATATGTTTCCTTGTATTATTTTGGAGGTGTTAATCATGAAAAAATGGAAACATATTAATTTTGAACAAAGAAAA
>JAZTXB010000146.1:0-2055 GCA_045636225.1 Bacilli bacterium | reverse complement strand
AATGGTGTATAATTAAGGTAACCTTAATTGAATATTTTTGTTTAGGTTAAGGGAATACACTTTGTAAGTAAGTGCTTTGTGAATAAGGTCGCTTACTTCTTTTATTGTACCCTTTAACGCTTTTATTAATCTATCTCCATAATATAATAGATTAAGAAGAGTATGAGCGAATTGAATTAATAAATATGTGTTTTTCGTTCCGTTACAATTTTTTGTATAGATATGAGAAATATTTAAAACACCAGACTTTTGTTCTCTAAAACCCTTGTTTTCAATTTTCCATCTTTTTCTTCCTAATCTAACTATTTCTTCTTTATTTTTATTAGTTATTTTTAATGAAGTCACATAAGTAAAATTAGTTGTTTCCTCAGTTTCTTCATCTACTTCATCATAGCTGATTACATTAACGGTATAATATTCTTTGTTTTCAGGTTCACCATAAATAATGCCATTTTGATATTTATAGTCACCATCAACTATATTAAATTTATCAAAATCTTTTTTAATACTACTAGCAGAATCTTCTTTATACCTAATAATATATTCAAAACCATGTTCATCACATTTTTTCAAAAAGGGTTTACCTATATAAAGAGCATCGCCGCCTATAATAATTGGTAATTTTGGGAACTTTTTCTTGATTTTATCAACTAATCTATAGGCGGCTTTTAATTCACAATCTTGTTTATCAAATTTTCTAACAATATTCCCGTCTTTATCTTTGTATGTTTCATTTTCTACAAATTCAGTAGCTAAAGAAAAAGCTATATCACCACATATTAATTTAGCTTCTAATGCATAGTATGAATAAAGTTTATATTCGTCTTCTTTTCCCTCGTTATAAACTTTAGTAATAGCTTGTTCACCTAAATCAACACTAGTTGAATATAAACCAGTACCATCAATAACAACGTGAAACATACCATTGAATCTATATTTATCTAACATTTTACTTCTAATTAGTGTTTTAATCATATATGTTTGTATATTTTCAAGTTCATTATAATCAAGTTCATTTATAACATTTGTAAGAGTGTCTTTGTGAGGTAATTCTATATAATTTTCATTTAAGAAACGATTAATATTTTCAATAGTTTCATCAGTGTTAAAATCTCTTCCAATCCCATTCATTGATTGAATTCCACAACATAGAGACAATATTCTGACAATTAAACAAATTTTTAAATCATAAGTAATATAAGATTGATTTCTAGTATCAGTGAGATTATCTAATAATTCATAAAACTTAGGAAAGTATTGTTTAATTATAATTAATAGTTCTTCTAATGGATTTACAGCATTCCTTAATTCTCTTCTCATTTTTCTGATTTTTTTAACTTAACACATTTTTCTGATTTTTTTAACTTAAATTTGACAATTCTCAAAAAAAGTGTATAATAGGTGGCAATTGAGGGGGAAGATTATATGAATTTCAAAGAATTAAACATCTTAAAAAGCAGTAGAAACGCTTCATTTTTATCTTTTATAGGAGGTATTAGTACAATTTTAAACTTACCAAAATTAGGTTTAATAACTAATATAATTTTAGGAGTTTTAATAATTTTTGCAGTTTATGCTCTAACTATTACAGCACTAGAACAACAAAAAATAAATATGATTAACAAAAATGAAGAAATAAAAGAAGTGTTATCTAATTTTGAAAATGCTAAGGAAGAAAGAGATAATAACATTTTCTTTGCTGTGTGTACATTTATATTAACCATTATTCTTATTTCTTATAGCATAAAAGTAAATAATTTATATATGGAATTAGCAGCAGTCATCTTTTTATTGAGTAGTTTATATTATTTAAAAACAGGTATTTTATATAATAAATTAACTAGTAAATGCGTTATAGAAAAAACTATCATGCAATATAATTTAAATAAAAATAACTATTAAGAATCATGTATATCTTGATTCTTTTGTTTGGGTGTAAAAAATTTTTCGGGGCAAAATAATAGAAAATATGGTATACTTACCTTAAGATAGGAAGTGTACAAAATGAATATGAATAAAGAATTCGAAAAATTAGATAGCGATTTTAAAAAGCTT
>JAZTXB010000145.1:0-3040 GCA_045636225.1 Bacilli bacterium | reverse complement strand
TATTTATCTAAAATCTCTAATAAAGTTTTTTTATCCATTTCCGAATAATTTATGTGTTTTATTCTTTCTTGACGTAAATTATTCTCTTTTTCTAATTCATTTATTTCATTTTCTATAACAATTTCCAATTGATTTAAATGTTTATATAATGAATCTAAAATTTTTTTATTTTCTTTTGCTATTTCTAAATCATAAAATTTTAGACTTTCTGGTGATATAAAACTATGGATTTTTTTAATTTCTTTTTTTATTTCATCAAAATCATCCGATAAATCATCTAAATCATCTAATTTTATTTCATTGTAACGCTCTTTATTTTCTTTTATTAATAATTTTAAGTCTACTGAATCATTATCTTCATTAATAAACTCATAAAATTTTTTTAAATCACTATTTAAATTTTTTTCATCAATATAATCAATAAAAAAAGCATCCACTCCACCCATAATTTCACCTCTTTATTCTATATATAATTTTATCACACTTTATTTTTTTTTACAATAAAAGAGACTAATTATTATTCAGTCTCTTCTATTTCTTTTATAAGTTCATCTTTTGTCTTTTTACTTATACCTTTAATATTCTTTTCTTTTGCTATTTCTTTTAATTCTTCAACAGTTAAATCCTTAAGTGAAGCCTCTTTATATTCTGTCAAATCAACTTCACCATCTTCATCTGGCATACAACCATTTTTTACTAAATATTCAATTTGTTCTTTTGTAATTGTTTCATGTTCTAATAAAGTATTAGCAATTAAATCAAGTAAATCTCTATTTTCTGTTATTATTTTTTTAGTTTTATCATAACAATCATTAATAATTTTTCTTTGTGCTTGATCTATTTCAAAAGCTACTTGACTTGAAAAATTACGACTCTTATTATAATCTCTACCTAAGAATACACTTGATTCTTGATGTTCAAATTGAATTGGGCCTAAATCGCTCATACCATATTCTGTAACCATTGAACGAGCTATTTTAGTAGCTTTTTCAAAGTCATTATGAGCTCCTGTAGTAACTTCTTCAAATACTATTTCTTCTGCTACACGACCACCAAGCAATCCACTTATTGTTTCAAGTAATTCTTTCTTAGTAGATAAAAATGTTTCCTCTCTTGGTAACATCAGGTTATATCCACCAGCAGTTCCACGAGGTATTATTGTTATTTTTTGAACTTCATTAGCACCTTCTAACTTAATACCTACAACAGCATGCCCAGCTTCATGATAAGCAACTAGTTTCTTTTCTTTTTCTGTATATTTCTTAGTAACCTTAGCAGGTCCCATTAACACACGGTCATGAGCTTCATCAATTTCAGCCATTGTTATTGCGTTTTTATTTCTTCTAACAGTAAGTAATGCAGCCTCATTTAGTAAATTCTCTAAATCTGCCCCACTAAATCCTACTGTTCTTTTTGCAATATTTTCAAGTTTTACATTTTTAGCAAAAGTTTTACCTTTAGCGTGTACTTCTAATATTTCTTCTCTACCTTTTACATCAGGTAAGTTAACAGTAATTTGTCTATCAAATCTACCTGGTCTAAGTAATGCTGGGTCAAGAACATCTGGTCTATTTGTTGCAGCTATTACGATAATTCCTTCATTAGCCCCAAATCCATCCATTTCAGTAAGTAACTGATTTAATGTTTGTTCTCTTTCATCATGGCCTCCACCAAGACCAGTTCCTCTTTGACGTCCAACAGCATCGATTTCGTCAATAAATATTAAACAAGGGGCACTTTGTTTTGCTTGTTTAAACATATCTCTAACACGACTAGCACCTACACCTACAAATAATTCAACGAAATCAGAACCACTTATAAAGTAAAATGGTACATTAGCTTCTCCTGCAACAGCTTTTGCAAGTAAAGTTTTTCCTGTTCCTGGAGGACCAACTAATAAAACACCTTTAGGGATTCTAGCTCCCATTTTTTGAAATTTCTTTGGTTCTTTTAAGAAATCAATTAATTCTTGAACTTCTTCTTTTTCTTCAGTTAATCCTGCAACCTTATCAAATTTAACTTTATCTTTATCATCAGTAAGTCTTGCTCTACTTCTTCCAAAATCCATAGACTTATTAGCACTTCCCATTTGCTTAGAAATGAAATAATATCCAAATCCTAACAAAAGCGCAATTGGCAGTACATTTACAACAAATAGTAAAAGCCAACTTGACCCAGGGTCTTTCGCCACTGTTACCTTTATTTTATTTTCATCATTTAATTCATATATTTGTTTTAATGTTTCATCACTTAATGTAGCAGATACAATAAACGTTTCATTTTCATTATAATCTTCTAGCTTTCCAGTTAAAGAATAAATTCCTTGTCCACTATTTGGTGTTATTGTAAGTTCTGTTACTTTATCCTTTTCTAATTCCTTTAAAAATTCACTATAAGATAAATCATTAACTTTTGTATTTAAAACATTCATAAAGTAAAAAACACCTAAAATTACAATGAATAATCCAATGTATGAAACCAAACTCCTTTTAACAACTTTCTTATCCATACTATTCCTCCTTTTAATCGTACTTTAATATTATATCATAGTTTTGCTCTTTTTTTCTATCTAAATATGATTTTTTTATTCCCGGTATCCAAATTATTTCTCCTGTACTATCTGTTACAATTGGATAACTATCTCTTAATGCCTTTGATACTTTTGAATTAATAAAAATATCATTGATTTTTTTTGTTCCATCCATGTTTTTCACCTTCATAGTATCCCCATTTTTTCTAGTTCTAACAATAAAAGGCAATTTAATATCTTTACTATTTAAATGTATTACAAAATTTGATGTAACATTTGTATTATTATCAACTAGTATTGTTTTTCCATTGGGTAATTTAATATAATCAATGAATTCATATTTATAAGTTATTTTTTTAAATTCATTCGTTACCTTAAAATTATTATATTCTATAATAGCTTTTTTATTATTAGGCAAATCAAATTCGATATTTCTGTTCTGACTAATTTTTTTTATTACCATATTTAGATGTTTATTATTTATCAAATTAATATCATCATTATAAATAT
>JAZTXB010000144.1:0-4996 GCA_045636225.1 Bacilli bacterium | reverse complement strand
GTTAATAATACTGAAGATAATATTTATGTAATATTAGATAAATTTATGGATAAGAGAGTATATGAAGTATCTGATATAAAGTATATCAATTTATTTGGACTTAATGGTAAATATACTGTGTATTTACAGATAAATGGTACTTTATATAAGACGGACTACTTTATAGAGGTGTAATATGGATAGAATAATATTACATGTTGATGTTAATAATGCTTTTCTTAGTTGGACTGCTCTATGGATGCTTAAAAATGGTTATGAAAAAGATATTAGAGAAAGATATGCGGTTATAGGTGGGGATGAAACAGAAAGAAAAGGAATTGTTCTTGCAAAGAGTAATTTGTGTAAAAAGAAAGGTGTTGTGACTGCTGAGGCTATATATTCTGCGAGACGTAAATGTCCTTATCTAGAAATATATAAACCTAACTTTGGAATTTATAAATACTATTCTGATAAAATGTATGAATATCTATGTGCTTATAGTGATATTATAGAGAGATATTCTATCGATGAATGTTTTATAGATTATACTAATAGTGTTAATTTATTTGGTGATCCTATTAAAGTTGCATATAAAATAAAGGATGATATATATAAAAAGTTTGGTTTTACTGTTAATGTTGGTATAGGTAATAATAAACTTTTAGCTAAGATGGCTTCAGATTTTGACAAACCTAATAAAGTTCATACTTTGTTTAGCAATGAAGTTCAAGAAAAAATGTGGTCGCTTCCTGTTAGTGAACTTTTTATGATAGGTAAGGCAAGTAATAAAAAACTTATTGATATGAATATTAATACTATTGGAGAACTTGCTAATGTACCAGTAGAAGAACTTATTAGAAAATTTAAATCTATGGGAAAGATGATGTATGAATTTGCAAATGGTATTGATAATAGTCCGGTTCATTGTGAAAGGGAAGCTGCTAAAAGTATATCTGCTTCTACTGTACTTCCTTATAACTATAAAGATGAAAATAAAATAAAAGATGTTATTATGGATTTATCTATGGATATTGGTAAAAAAATAAGAGACAATAAAATGTATGCTGATACTATTGGCGTTTGGATTAAATATAGTTATTTTGAGAAAACTAGTAAACAAGAAAAACTTGATTATAGTATCTCAAACGATGAGGAAATTTATAATAATGCGCATAGAATATTTAATAAATTATGGAATAGGGAAGATGGTATTCGTAGTATATGCATTTTTGTCAGTGGACTGTCTACTAGTAAAAAGAAACAACTAACTCTTTTTGATATAGAAAATGATAAAGAAATAAAAAATGAAGTTAATGATAAATTACAGGGTGTTCTAGATAATATAAGAAATAAATATGGAAATGATATAATTAAATATGGGAAAGGTAAATTAAAATAGAAGGTGATAAAATGAATAATGAAATAATAAATGAAATAGCAAATAATTTAAAGGTAAAAAATAATCAAGTAGAAGCGGTATTAAAACTATTAGAGGAAGGTTGTACTATACCTTTTATTGCAAGATATAGAAAAGAAGTTACTGGGGCACTTGATGAAGAACAAATAAGAAACATTAATGAAGTGTATGAATATCAAGTCAATTTATTAAAAAGAAAAGAAGATGTTATTAGATTAATTGAAGAAAAAGGACTACTTACTGATGAAATTAGAACAAATATTATGAATTGTAGTAAATTAGTTGAAGTAGAGGATATTTATAGACCTTATAAAGAAAAAAAGAAGACAAAGGCTACAGAGGCTATAAAGAATGGTTTAGAACCGCTTGCAAAAATTATTATGTCTTTTAAACCCGTTGATATTAACAAAATAGCAGAGTCGTATATTAATGATAATGTTAAAGATGTATGTGCTGCTTTGGAAGGCGCTAAATATATAATAGCAGAATGGATTAGTGATAATGCTAGTTATCGTAAATATATTAGAAATAATATGAAAAATAATGGCTTAATTAAAACTAAAATAAAGAAGGGTGCTTCTGATGAGAGTAAAATATATGAAATGTATTATGATTATGAAGAGAAGATAAAATTTATTAAACCACATAGGGTATTAGCAATTAATAGAGGTGAAAAAGAAGATATATTGTCTGTGAATATTGTAGTTGATAATGATTATATTATATCGTTTTTAGAAAATAAAATTATTAAGGATGAAAATGTTCCTAGTGCAATTCTTGTGAAAGAAGCTATTAGAGATAGTTATAAAAGACTTATTTTTCCAAGTATTGAGAGGGAAGTACGCGGAGAACTTAAAGAGGTTAGTGAGGATGGTGCTATTGATATATTTGGTAAGAATTTAGAGTCATTGCTACTTACTCCTCCTATGAAGGATATTACTGTTCTTGGTTTTGATCCAGCATATCGTACTGGATGTAAGCTTGCTGTTGTATCTTCTACTTCAAAGGTTCTTAATATATCTGTTATTTATCCACATGAACCTAAAAACGAATGGGAGGATGCTAAGAATAAAATTAAAGAGTTATTTAAAAAATATGATATTGATGTTGTGGCTATTGGTAATGGTACTGCATCTAGAGAAAGTGAAAAGTTGGTAGCAGAAACTATTTCTGAATATAAAGATAAAGATATCAAATATGTTATTGTAAGTGAAGCAGGAGCATCTGTTTATTCTGCTAGTGAGTTAGCTATTAAGGAGTTTCCTGATTTAACGGTTGAAAAGAGAAGTGCTATTAGTATAGCAAGAAGATTACAAGATCCTTTATCAGAACTTGTTAAGATTGATAGTAAGAGTATTGGTGTTGGACAATATCAACATGATGTAAATGAAAAAAAATTAGATGATTCTCTTGATTTTGTTGTATCAAAGTGTGTCAATAATGTTGGTGTTAATATTAATACTGCTAGTCCTTCTATTTTAAAGTACATTTCTGGTCTTACAAAAGCATCAATAGATAAAATTGTTAAATATAGAGAGGAACACGGTAAGATTAATTCTAGAAATGAACTTGTAAAAGGAAAAGTACTTAGTTATAAGGTTTATGAACAATCTATTGGTTTTATGAGAGTTATTGGTGGTGATAATCCAATGGATGTAACACCTATACATCCTGAAAGTTATGATGTTGCTAATCGTTTATTAATTAGTCTTGGTTATGATATTAATTCTATCGGAAGTAAGGAACTTTCTAGTAAGATTAGTAATCTTGATATGGAAAAATTAGCAATGGAATTAAATACTGATAAATATACTGTGGAAGATATAATTAAGGCACTTGCTAAACCTAATAGGGATTTTAGAGATGATTTTGAAAAACCTTTATTAAAAAGTAATGTTTTAACAATTGAAGATTTATCAGAAGGTATGGAACTTATGGGTACTGTTAGAAACGTAGTAGATTTTGGTGCTTTTATTGATATTGGATTACACGAAGATGGTCTTGTTCATATTTCAAAATTAACCGATAAATATATTAAGCATCCTATGGAAGTTGTATCCGTTGGTGATATTGTTAAATGCTATGTAGATAAAATCTTAATAGATAAAGGTAAAGTTAGTCTTTCATTAATTGAACCAAAAATTAAATAAAATCGTAAATTTTTAGACTAAATGCATTTTTTTAAGATAATATTTAATTTATTAGACTTATTTCAGAATTTAAGTTAAAAATCGGAAATAAGTCTTTTATTTTTTTTGATATTTTCTAAATTAAGACATGACAAAATTACGGAGGTTATTTCCGTTTTTCAAACTTATTTCCGATTTATATTTTTGTTTCTTTACCAATAAATTGTTCTAGCTATCTAGAACAATTTGTTAAATAATTCTTCGTCAAATACATTAATAAATGCATCTCTAGGTGTATAACCATCTAAAGATTTTAATGGTCTATTTAATAGTGTTTGATTTACATTTATGATGTCTTGCTTTTTATATGTATCTATAGTTTTACCTTTCGGAAAAAATAATCTTAACTGTTTGTTGATATTTTCTACATTTGGTTTTTGATTTGATACATAAGAGTCACAAAAGAACAATTTACATCTTTCTTCTCCAGTTATTTTTGAAAAACAAATGCCATCTATGTCAGTAAAGTTTGGATCTCTATCAGTTAAAATAACTGGTATCATTTCAATAAATGCATTTGTTCCTATTTTTGCTTCTAATTCATCAAAAAATTCTACAACTTTTTCTTGATTAGGATTTTTAATTAAATCTAATAAAACAAATTGCAAATTTGGTAGAATAAATGATAAAATATTATTGTTATCTGTCTTAATTGCTCCAAGAAAATCTAGTTGCCAGACATAGATTCCTGGATGTTTGTGAATATAGGCAAGATAATCAATATAAGTATGACCTGTTCTGTCGATTTTCTTGTTTTCAGAATAGTCATACTTTTTCTTATGTTTTCTTTTTTTATAAGTAACAGCATAAGGTAAATCTATTCTTTTTGTTTTTAAATATCCATTGTTAATATATCGATATATAGTTGTAACAGATTTATTAATTATATCGTTATTTTCAATCTTTATTTGATATATTGATTTTTTGTTATCAATCCCATCCTTAATAATGTTATCTAATTTAATAAATTGTTCAGATGAAATATCTATTCCTTTTCTAGAATTAACAAGATTTGTATCTGCTTTAATTTGTGCTCTATCTGAATCATATTTATATTTAGTGAAAGGACAACTATTATTATATTTTTTCTTACATCCAGTACAAATATATGGCCATCTTTGTGTTCTTTTACAATCGGTTGTATTCAATCCAACAGAAGTAACAATTCTGTTTCGTTTAACCTCTTTAGATATACTTGTTGGATCGAACCCTAAAGTTTCAGCAATTTCTTTTAATTTATAATTATGCGATATACCATTTGAAATGGCCTTTCTTTGTTCTAAAGTTAAGTGTTTCCATGTTTTCATTTTATAAAATCCTCCTTCTTGGCAAAGAAACAATATATATTATACTATAATCAGACTTATTTCAGTTTTTTTATAAAAACGGAATTCCAAATGATAATTCGGAA
>JAZTXB010000143.1:0-7442 GCA_045636225.1 Bacilli bacterium | reverse complement strand
AATTATTTATATTATTATTTAAATTTAACTCTTCTTCTTTCAATTTTAATAAAGAATCATGAAGTTTTGTATCTTCTACTTCATATTTTTTTCTCTCTATAATTATTTGCTTTTTCGCATTTATTTTTTCTACATTAGAAGTCATTAATAATAATTCATTTTGTAAATTATGTATTTCTTTTTCTAATTCATTTATTTTTAATTTATAAGAACTTGTTTTTGCTTCATTAGAAGAATTATTTGTATTTAAACTAATTAATTCTTTTTCTAACTCTTCTATCTTATTTTTGTTTTCTTGATAAGTATAATTTATATTAGTAATATCACTTGCTATTAAAGATATTTCTAATTCTTTTAACTCATCATTTAAATTTATATATTGTTCTGCTTTAATTTTTTGTTCTCTAAGTGGTTCTACTTGAACTTCTAATTCACTAATTATATCATTTACACGATTCATATTATCGTGAGTTTTTTCAAGTTTTCTAAGCGCTTCTTCTTTTCTTTTTTTGTATTTAAGCACTCCTGCTGCTTCTTCAAAGATAACTCTTCTATTTTCAGGTTTACTTGATAATATATCATCAATTTTACCTTGAGATATTATATTAAAAGATTCTTTAGCAATTCCACTATCCATTAATAAATCACTAATATCTTTTAATCTACATTTTTCGCCATTTAAATAAAATTCATTAGCACCATCATTATATAATCTTCTTTTTATTGCAACCTCTTCATAAGCTATATTTAAATAATTATCACTATTATTAAAAATTAAAGTTACAGTAGCACTATTCATAGCATTTCTACTCTTACTACCAGAGAATATTACGTCCGTCATATTAGAATCTCCTCTAAGAGATTTTATTGATTGTTCACCTAATACCCATCTTATTGCATCTACAACATTACTTTTTCCAGAACCATTAGGACCTACTATTCCAGCAATATTATTTTCTAAATCTATAATTGTATTATCAGCAAAAGACTTAAATCCTTGCGCAATTATCTTTTTTAAATACATATTATCACCTTTATAATTATATCAATTATTTTATTTTTATACAAGAAAAAAAGACTATGAAGTCTCTAAATTAATATTAGTTTTTTGTTTTAATTTTAAATCTATGTTTTTTTTCAATATCATTTCTAACTATTTGTTTATCTTTATTCTTCAAAAAATCAGAACTTAAATTTGGGTTAAATATTTCTAAAGCTTCAGCACTACTCACCGAATAAAAAATATCATCTACTATATCGTATAGATCAAATACATTAGTTATAGCTTTATCATTTATAGAAGAAATATATTCTTCATTGCATACTAATATTTTTCCATTATTATAATACACTATTAATTCTTTATCAGTTTTCATGTATCTACCTATAAAAATTTCATTTCCATTATTGTTAAGAACTACATCATAAAATGTATCTAACCTTTTTTTATATTCATTAATACTAATTTTACATTTTTCTCCAATTTTTATTATTTTTGGTTCTTCAACTAATTTTGTTTCCATGTTATATTTATCTAACATACTACCATTCCTTCTTTATTTTTTTATAAAAAACTAATAAACAATATTTACTAGAATAACATCTTCACCTATTTTTTGTATCTGTTCCCATTTTATTATTAGTTCTTTTTTACTAGACAATGATGAAATTAAAAATCGATGTTTTTCAACTACTAATCCCATCGCACTTCCATCTTCATTTATTTCTAAATCAATTATATTACCTATATTTTTGCCATCAGATAAATTTACAATTGTTTTGTGTTGCAAATCTGATAGTCTCATGTTACCACCAATACATTATATGATTATTTATTTAATTATACGCAAACTTTTTAAATATTCATTTATTTTTAGTTCATCATTTGATAATGATATTGCATTTTTATTTATAGAAAAATCAAATTTTTTACCTTTTATAATTTCACCATCAAGATTACAATTAATCTCTAATGGGGATTCAATATTTATACAATCAGTTTTATAAAATTTAACATTTGGATCATTTATGTGCTCTACTTTAATTAATTTTAGCATTAATTTTAATATTTCTATTTTATTTAAATTTTCTACTAAATAAACATCAAAGAGCCCATCATTTAATTCAGCAGTTGGGGCTATATTATATCCTCCACCATAATAGCTTCCATTACAAATCGTTAAAATAGTTATTAATTTATTTACATTATTTATATCAACATTAATTGACTTATACGGAAAATAATTCTTTATTATACTAAACGAATATACAAATTTACCTTTTATATTTTTTAATTTTAATTTATTAGCCGTATTTGCTATTTCAGCATCTATACCAAATGAAGCAACATTTATGAAATATTTATCATTGACTTTTCCTAAATCAATTTTACTATTTTTATAATTATTTAAACTTTTATAAAAATCATTTCCTGTACCTACTGGAATTACATTTAATTTCATATCTGTATTAGCAATACAATTTATAATATTATTAAGAGTTCCATCTCCTCCAACACTATAAATAGTAACATCTTTAAAACATTTATACTTATCAATTATTTTTTGTGTATCTTCTTTTTGATAAACATAATCAATTGTATAATTAGCTAACATAGAGGTACAATAATCATCTATAATTTTACCAACTTTATAAATATTGTTTTTACCGGCATTAACGTTCAGTAAAAATACATGTAACATACCATCACCATATATATTATAACATATTTTATTATTGTATATTATTTTTTATATTATTTAATGCATTTTTTTCTAATCTTGATATCTGAGCTTGAGATATACCTATTTCATTTGCAAGTTCCATTTGCGTTTTCCCTGTAATAAATCGTTCTATTATTATATATCTTTCTTTATCTTTCAATTTTTTTATTGCATCTTTAATTGCCAAACTTTCTTCTAATCCATTCATTTTATTTGTCTTATCTTCTATTTGATCTGATAAATAAATTGTATCTCCTCCATCACTATAAATAGGTTCAAATATACTTATAGTATCTTTTGTGCTATCTAGTGCATTTCCTACTTCGTATTCTGGCATACCTAATCTTTCAGATATTTCTCTTATACTTGGTTCTCTATTTAATTCATTAGTTAATTCTTCTTTTGCTTGAAGCGCATGATATGCAAGATCCTTTATACTTCTAGCAATTCTTAGACTACTATTATCCCTTATATGTCTTTTAACTTCTCCAAGAATCATAGGTACTGCATACGTAGAAAATTTTACATCAAATTTCAAATCAAAATTATCAATTGCTTTTATTAAACCTATACAACCAACCTGAAATAAATCATCCATATTATCGCATCTATTATTATATTTTCTTAAAATACTCAAGACTAGCTTTAAATTACCATTAACTAACTCTTCCTTAGCTATCATATCCCCATTATGATATTTTTTAAACAGTTCTAACATTTCATCATTACTTAAAACCTTTAAATTCGCAGTATTCACGCCACATATTTCAACCTTATGACGTGCCATTTTGTCCTCCTCCCATTTTATAATGGTCAGAAGACCTTTATTTTAAACAAATTTCTTATTATCCCTTATAAAATAATGGATAACAAGATGGAAAAAGTTTAATATTATTCTAATATTTGTTTAATAATTTTTTGTTTTATTTTTATAAATATTAACAAAAAACAAGACCAAAATAAGACCAAACGGATAAAATAAGACCAATTACAAGACCAAGAATTTTAATTAAAAATAATGTAATATCTAATGTGTTTTTGGCTAAAAAAATAACTACAAAATTGTAGTTATTTTTGTTATAAAAGTGTAAAGTATAAAATTTAAAAAGTGTAAAATTATTTTCTATCAACTTTATAAATTACATCATATTCATCTTCTGTTGGTTCTTCCCATGATGATTCTAACTTTTCCATTAATCCTTCATCTAAATAAAAATCTGAACCACCATTTCCATTTTGAACTCTTTCGTTTCTTTCATTAATATTTTGCTTCCAAGTTTCATCATCTACATAAACATAATGTATTTCACATTCTATACCATTATTTTTATAATATTCTCTTATTTCTTTTCTTTCATTCTTAGACCATAGTCCTCCTTCAAAAATTACATTAGCTCCAGCTTTAACAATCTCTCCTACCTTTTTAGTTAAATAATTATTCAATCTTCTAGAAAAAATATTATAAAACTCTCCTTGCTCATTATTTATTAATTCATATGTTGCTTCATCTGGAGATATAATAACAGCATTTAAAGAATCTTTTATATTATTTGAGTAGTAACTTTTACCACTACATATTTTGCCACACAATAAAATTACTTTTGCCATAAAATCACTTCCTTGTATTAAAATTGATTTATTTTTGATGATTTTGCACTTTCATCAAATATCATTGATGCTTCTGTAAATTCTAAATTATCAAATGTATCCTTTCTGATAAATTGTTTTAAAATTGGTAAACATTCTTCATAATCATTTTTTCTATATCCAATTATTTCATTTGTAACTATTTTAAAACCAAAATTTGAGTATAATCCGATAGTTTTAAAACTTGATGGCTGAGTGTGTAAAAAGCACTGGATAATCATCATCGTTTAAAGAACACATTATATATGAAAGTAGTGATCTGCCTAATCCTTTACCTTCATACTCTTTTAATGTTTTAAACCAATGTATAGTATTAATTTTATTATATGCTCTCCATACAAAACAAGTACAAATTGGCTTATCGGTTTTATCATCACACAGAAATAAGCACCTTTTATAAAATTCATCTTTATTGTTTCCATACACATCATTAAAATAATCATTCATGAATTCATAATAATTCTTTTTATCATTTTCGTTATCAAATGGAAATTCCATCCAAATTTTTAATTCTTCCGGTCTGCAAGTTCTTATGTGAAATCCTTTTGGTAGTTGTGATAAAGCTGAATTATTTAACTTATCACACATCATAAAAATATTTAAATCTGGAATTTCTTGTTCCGTAATTTCTTTTTGATTCATGTTATCATTTCCTATAACAATTATACCATGAAATTATTAAATTATATAATAATCTTATATATAGGTTGTTTAAAATAAATTCGTTTACATTATATAATTAAATATTATTTTTAAAGCCATGAAACTTGCACAATTAATTTATTTATGATAAAATGTATTTAGTGAAGGAAACTTCATATAATATAAAAGGAACATTCAATATTCGCATGTTGAGTGTCGCCGATTTAATTGGTTCCACCTAAATCATTGCTGAGTTAGGTGGATTTCTTTTATATTAATACTATAAATAGTAAGAATAGTAAAAGGAAGATAATTATTACTAGAGATAGAATTAAAAAATCCTTCTTGTTCATTTTATCGCCTCCCCTCTTTCAAGAAGTTTGGCTCCACCCAACTATTAAATGTTCCTACATATAATTATAGCAAACATATATTCATATATCAATAGTATATGAATATTTTTTACATAAAAATTTTAATAAAAAAATGTAAACCAAAACTGTTTTACATTCGTGTAATTTCATCTTTTTAACTCTTAAAAATTCTATTTTATTAACTTGAAAACAAGACCAAAAACAAGACTAAAATTTTTTAAATTGTTGTAAAATAAGGGTTTAAAAGTCAAATGTCACTTGTCTCAACCTTATGATGTGCCATAATTATCTCCTTTCAAGATAATTATGATCAAACTATTATTTTTTAAACATCAACTTGCACATTTAATATATTTATGATAAAATGTATACAGATGAAGAAATCTTCATAAAATATAAAAGGAACACTTAATATTAGCGTGTTGAGTGTTACCCAAAATTTGTGTATCACCTAATTCAATGCTGAGTTAGGTGCTTTTTATTTTAGTATTACGAAAAGTAACGCTATAAGTAAAAGGATGATAATGACTAAAGAACAGATTAAAAAATCTTTCTTACTCACAAGCATCACCTCCTATCTATTAAGATAGAGGTAGCACCCAACTATTAAATGTTCCTATATACAATTATAACAAACATATATTCGTATATCAATAGTATATGAATATTTTTTTACATAAAATTTTTAATAAAAAATTTAAACTAAAAAAATGTTTACATTCATACTGTTTATATTTTATTACTCTTAAAAATCTAATTTTACGAATTGAAGAGCAAGTCCAAAAGCAAGTTCAAAAAATTATAAGCCTTATAAAATAAGGGTTAAAAAGTCAAATATCACAGTGCTCCATCTTATGACGTGCCACAATTATCTCCTTTCAAGATAATTGTGAGCGAGTTTTATTTTTTTAACATATATTGTGTTAGACATTAAAAATATTTTTTAACTAAACTTGTAGGTATAGCAATAGCGTATGTTTAATAATTAAATTAAAAACCTCTAGGAAAATAGAGGTTTTATGTTCTAAAATTATTATAAATATTAATTAGAAAGTATAACCGCCATCTACACCTATGTTTTGTGAAGTTATATATCTAGCTTCATCAGTACATAAGAATGCAGTCATATTAGCAATATCAATTGGATCTTGTGGTTTACCATTTGGTGTACCTTTAGTCCATTCTGCCCATACACGATCTCTTTCTGCTTGGTTATCCCCAGCTAATTGGTCTAAAATTTCTTCCCACATACTTGTTTTAATTATACCTGGGCAAATACAGTTAACTGTAACATTATCAAGAGCAGCTTCTCTACCTAAACATGCAGTAGCTGCAAGTACAGCAGATTTAGTAGCACTATAAACACTAAATCCTCCTAAACAAGCTTTAGCTGCAATTGAAGACATATTTACAATTTTGCCAAATTTCTTAGGTCTCATAATTGCAAGCGCTTCACGGCAAGAATAAATAGTTCCTTTGATATTAACATCAATTGATAAATCAATATCTTCAACACTTTGATTAGTTAAATCTTCTGTTAAACAAACACCAGCACTATTAACAACAAAGTCTACTGTTCCAAATTCATCAACTATTCTCTTGTACATGTTTGCAACTTCTTCATAATTAGTTACATCTACAGGATAAGCAATTGCTTTTCTTCCAAGTGCTCTTATTTCATTTGCAACTTCTTCACATCTTTCAGGTTTTAAGTCTGCAATTAGTACATCAGCTCCGCCTCTAGCAAATACTAAAGCACATTCTCTACCAAGACCACTTCCTCCTCCTGTTACTAAGGCTTTTTTTCCTACAAAATTAAATTCCATAATTTCCTCCCATCTCATAACCTTAAGTAAATAATACTATTATCTACTGAAACAATTATAACATATAATAAATAATAAAAACAAGCTATTATGAACTGAACCCCAAAAATTGGACAGTTTATTAGTAAAGGGATTGTAACCTGTAATTTACAGGCGACAGTCCTTTTAATTTTACTTTAATTCTATCATAATTATAATAATAAATATAGTCATCAATTGCTTTTATCAAT
>JAZTXB010000142.1:0-3076 GCA_045636225.1 Bacilli bacterium | reverse complement strand
ACACTTTCTTAAACATTAAATCAAATTTTAACGGAATTATTCTTTTTTCTTCTATCATTTCTCACCTCCTCATATATATCTTTCTATTTTTTTATCTTTTTTCCTTTTTATTTCATAAAAAAAATAACCTTTCGGTTATTTTAGTTCTTTTTTTATTTCATAAAGAAAGTTTAAGGCTTCCATAGGAGTCATATTCATAGGATCTATTTCTTTTATTTTCTTCTCTATTTTTGATTCTTCTTTCATAAGTTCATCAAGTGGTAGTGACTCTTGAATTTTTATATCTCTTTTCTTCTCTTTATTCTCGTAAACACTTAAAATATCACTGGCTCTTTTAATAAGTTTATCCGGTAAACTTGCAAGTTTAGCAACATGTATACCATAGCTTTTATCTACACTTCCATCTTTTATTTTATGAAGAAATGTTACTGTACCATTTTCTTCATGAGCACTTACATGTATATTTTTTAAATGCTTTAAATTATTTTCTAAATCAGTAAGTTCGTGATAGTGAGTAGAAAACATAGTTTTACATCCTATATTATCATGTATATATTCTATTATTGATTGAGCAAGTGCCATGCCATCAAAAGTAGCAGTACCCCTACCTAATTCATCAAAAAGAATAAGTGAATTACTAGTAGCATTACTAATAGCTCTATTGGCTTCATTCATCTCTACCATAAAAGTAGATTCTCCACTAACTAAATCATCACTAGCACCTATTCTAGTATATATAGCATCAAATACTTTTAATGTCGCACTAGAGCAAGGTATAAAGCATCCTATCTGAGCCATAATTACTGTAATAGCAAGCTGTCTCATATATGTACTTTTACCAGCCATATTAGGACCTGTAATCAATAAAATATTTTTGTCTTCAGGCATTATTATATCATTAGATACATATTCACTAGTAAGTACTTTTTCTACTACTGCATGTCTATTTTCTTTTAACTCTACTATATTATCAGTTGTAAGACTAGGTCTAATATAATTATTTTCTTCTGC
Organism: Bacilli bacterium; assembly: GCA_045636225.1. GTDB lineage: Bacteria > Bacillota_I > Bacilli_A > RF39 > UBA660 > UMGS1613. The sequence continues at coordinate 2,065 of JAZTXB010000142.1, read as the reverse complement.
TACTGTAGAAAATGATTGAAGTACATCTATTTCACTAAGAACTTTAGCTATATCTTGAAGTTTTGGTATATATTCTTTTATTTTATCTCTAATACTTATAAATAATTCATATTCTAGAGTTATTATTTTTTCTTCAGCATTAAGAATCATAGATTCTTTTTCTTTTAATACAGGACTAATATATCTTTCACAGTTACTTAAAGTTTGTTTTCTTTCATAGCCATATTCATCTTTAACCATATTAGTCATACCCTTAGATACTTCTATATAATATCCAAAGACTTTATTATATCCTACCTTTAAAGTCTTAATACCAGTTTTTTCTTTTTCTTCTGCTTCAAATCTAGCTATAAAATCTTTACCATTACTTCTAATACTTTTTAATTCATCTAGTTCTTTATTATATCCTTCTTTAATTAAAAATCCTTCTTTTACACCTACTGGTGGATTTTCATATATAGAGTGTTCTAATAAATTATGTAAATCACTTAAAGTTTCTATATCTTTAAACTTAATATCATTTAAAATATTCTTAATATCAGGAAGCACTTTTAAAGAACTTTTAAGTTGTAATAAATCTCTAGCATTCGCATTACCAAAAGCAATTCTACCGGATAATCTTTCTAAATCATATACTTCACTAAGTAAATTTTTTAAATCTTCTTTAAGTATAAATTCATCAAGTAAGGTTTCCACTATATCATATCTTTTATTTATTTCATCTATATCTATTAAAGGATTTTCTATGTATGTTTTAAGCATACGAGAACCCATAGCTGTTTTAGTTTTATCAAGAAGCCATATTAAAGAATATTGTCTTTGTTTAAGTCTTAAAGTTTCTGTAAGTTCTAAATTTCTTTTTGTATGAATATCCATTTTTAAATAATTTTTATTTTCTTTTATAATAGCTTTTTGAAGATGTGATAAACTAGTCATTTTAATATCACTTACATATGTAATTAAATGTTTTATAGTTTTTATTAATCTTTCATCATCTATATCTAAATATACATAGTTATACTCTTCTATTTCTTTTATATCATCAGAAATAGAAACTGATATATTAAATTGATTTTTAAGTAAACTAGTAATACTTTTATCTAAAGTAGATTCTACTACTACTTCTTTAAGTCCTAAACTAACTATTTCACTAACAAGAGTACTTGGATTATGATTAATTAAACTAGTGTAAATAACTCCTGTTGTTATATCTGCGTAACAAATCGCATAACAATGATTAAAATCAAGTATATTACCTATATAATTAAACTCAGAATCTATTAAAGATTCACTATTCATTATAGTACCTTTACTAATTATTCCAGTAAGACCTCTCTCAACTATACCTTTAGCATTTTTAGCATCCTCTAGTTGTTCACAAATTCCTACTTTATAACCTTTATCAACTAATTTTTCTACATATAAATTAACTGCATGATGAGGTACTCCGCACATAGGAACCCGCTCTTCAAGCCCAGCAGCCCTACCTGTTAAAGTAAGTTCTAGTTCCTTAGATACCATTATTGCATCTTCAAAAAACACCTCATAAAAGTCACCTAATCTATAAAAAATTATTACATCAATATGTTCTTTTTTTACACTTATGTAATGTCTCATCATAGGAGATACTTTATTTATATCTACATCACACATCTTCATACAAATCACCTAAAGATATTTTACCAAATTATTCTATAAAAAATCTAGTTTTTTTCTTTATAAATAAACAAAATATTAATTTTGTGGTTGGGATGTTTGCAAAAAAAATAACAACTATTAATAGTTGTTATTTAAATTCATAATGGTTGCATACACCATTGCATACGTTATTATAGATATGATTACGATAAATATAATAGTACAAACAACACACCAAATTAAAACTAATCTAATAAGAGAAAAAAGTTCAATATCCATATATTCAATTTATAGCATTTGTTTGAATATTATTTTTAAATAGTTAAATTCAATCTTTTATCCTGCATAATTATAATTTATTACTTTATTTGAAGGGGTACCGCTATCCCAATCATCACTTTTATCAATAACACTCCAATTTTCTTCT
>JAZTXB010000141.1:0-49736 GCA_045636225.1 Bacilli bacterium | reverse complement strand
TATTTTTACTTATTTCTATTATTTCTTCTTCTGTTATATCACTTGATAAATACGTATAATTTACCCCAAAACTATTCCAATAATTAATTGTATTATAATTAGTTGTTAAATGTTCTTGTGCCCATACTAGATCATAATTTAAATCAAGTGATTTATATATAGACAGTACAGCAATATCATAATATAATACACCCTTTATATTATAATTATTTAAATCTATTAATATTTCTTTTAATTTATCTAAATCGCCATTATGCATATTTTTATTAAGTGATATAAATATATCTTTATTTATATTTTTTAATATATTTAAGTCTTCAATATACATATTAGCATTTACACTCATATCCTTAATTCCAATTATAAATCCATCTACTAAATGTTTAGTTTTTTCAATTTCTTCAATACTTTTTGGATAAGTTAAAATTTTCATAACATCACTTCCATATACAAAAAAGACGTCTTATTTAAGACGTCTTAATATTAACATACAATATACTTTTTGTCAAACTTTTAATTACATTCTCTAGGATTGTCTTTATCACTAAAATATGTACATTTATATTCTCCAAAAACACTCGTTTTATAATAAGCATTTTCACTACAATCATTATTTAAGAAACAAGTTAAACATGAAGATAGATTATCTGCTTCGCTCGTTCCTGTAGAATTATCTGTATCTGCAACTTTCAATATAACAAATTGTACAATAGATATTACAAAGAAAACCATTACTCCTGCACCTATTTTTTTGATTAAACCTTTTTGTGCTTTCTTTATTTCATCTTCAGATGATGCAGAAAGTGCTTTTAATAGTGAAATAATACTCACCATTATTAAAATTATAGGAGCCGCTATTTTCAACAAATTAACTAAAAAACTAATTATCTCTGGAACTTGTGCTGGTATATCAAATACATCTCCACAACTAACATAAACTAATTGGTCAGTATTACAATAAGACCCATATTCATTTTCATTCCAAATACAAGAATAAAATTCATTATAGTTACAAGATTTTTCAAATGTATAACCTGAACATCCGCCCATATCCACTTCCATTTGTTCTTCAACTGTTTTTCCGCTAAAAGACAATTTAGTTCCGTCTATATATATTTCAGGGCATTCCTCTTTTTTTAACTCTACATCAAACCACTTTTTATAAGTATCTGTATAATCAGCATTAGTAACATAGTCGTTTGTCAAATATACTTTAGACAACTTATAATTTCCAGTTGTCACATCATATTTATATTCAGCAGTGAAATCTTTATGGCCTTGACCATATTTACAAGTGAATGCAAAAACATTATTAATTGATATTATATACATAAACATCACAAACATTATAAAAACTAAATATTTCATCTTTCTCATATAATCTCTCCTATATCACCATTTTTTATTAAATGCGCATTGGCATCATCTGTATCTAAATGAAGTTCAAAAAACGCCTTTTCGCTTGGTTTTAAATACACATTAGTGATTATTCCGCCTTTTTCACCACCAAGTTTTACATTAACTTTTTCTTTACCTTCAAGTCCATATACTTTTAGTTGACTCGGTAAAATATGGATATGTCTAGCAGCTATTATACACCCTTCATTTATATCAATAACACCTTTAGGTCCTACAATTGTTATAGGTGCGCTGCCATCTAAATCTCCTGAATTTCTAACTGGAGGATTTAAACCTAATTTATATGCATCAGTTTTACTAATTTCTACTTGAGTATAATCTCTAATAGGACCTAATACCCTTACATTATTTATTTCTGACTTATCTGTTTTAATTGTAACAAGTGCAGTTGAAGCATATTGCTCAGGTTGAGTTAAATCATTCTTTTTTTCAAGTTCATAACCTTCTCCAAACAAAATGTTTAAATGTTCCTTTTTTAAATGAACATGTCTATTAGATACTCCTATACTAATATTCATAACATCACCGAATTAATTATAGCATATTTTTGTTTTTTTTGAAATATATTTTAAAGAAAGGATGATTTTATGAATAATAATTATTTAAATAATAATTATCAAGGCACACCACTATACTCTAACGGAACAATAACTCCAAATCAATCAACTGCAAATACAAGTAATAATGAGTATATTCCTGATGAACAATCTTACATAGAAAATATACTTAGAGTTAATAAAGGAAAAAAAGTATCTGTTTATCAATCTTTTTCAGATGCGGGGGAATGGAAAGATAGTATATTTACTGGAATTATAGAACAATCTGGAAGAGATCATATAATATTAAGTGATCCACAAACAGGAAATTGGTATTTACTTTTAATGATATATGTAAATTTTATTAAATTTGATGAACCAATTAATACTGTAAGTCAGTTTTATCCATCAAAAAGATAAAAACTATTGATATGACTTTCAAAATTTGCTATAATGTATCTAGGTATGGTGATGATTATGAACGCTATCATGTATGTTTTTTCAGGGATTGCTATAGGTGGATTAATAATGATTATGATTATTGCAACTTATAATCATTTCCAAGATTATATTATAAGAATTAATGAAGCTGATGTTAATATAGATGCCGTACTTAGAAAGCGTTTTGATTTGTTGAATAAATCTGTTGGAATTATAAAAAACAATATCAAAACAGAAGAGCAAATTTTAGAAATATTAGAAAAAATTAGATCTAAAAAATTAAATAATTTCGAACTAGATAGATATTTATACGATGCAATTAATGAGTTTCATGCTTTAAAAGAAAAATATCCTAAATTACAAGATAATAAAGAATTCATAAAAACAGAAATAAATCTTATTGAATCTGAATCAGAAATTGTTGGACTTAGAAAATATTATAACGATATTATTACGGATTACAATAAACTAGTAAAAAATTGTCCATCTAATTTTGTTGCTTTTATAAATGGATATAAAGCGAGAGATTATTTTGATGGAAATAATGTAGATAAAGAAAAAGGAACTGTAAAATTATAGTTCCTATTTTTTTATACTTCTTTTATTACTTTTTACTATTATATATAAGAATATTAAAAATATTATAAACCCTAATGCAAACATAATATAATTTTTATTTATTTTATTAGATATAACATCTATTTTTTCTGTTGTCTCCACTATTTCTTCTATTTGAAGTATATATTCATCATCCTTTGAATATAAATAATTCTCTCTTGCATAATCTGCTAAATAATCGGGATCTTTTAATTTTTCTATATCTAATTTTAATTCCTCTGATTTTTCTTGCAATTCTACATATAAGTTATCCAATCTTGTTTTTTCTTGTGCTAAATTATATATTGAATAACCACTATATATTAAACTTGATAAGAAATATATTATAGCAAATATACTAATAGAACCAAATACAGTTAACCTATGTTTTGATGCTTTAGTAATCCTTCTCTTAGGCATATTATCACCATATAAAGTATATCATTTTTTACCTGTATTTGCAATCAACCTAATTAATAAATCGTATGAAATAAATCCTACTATAATTGTTAATATTGAATATATATGAAATGTTGCATTACCTATTCTTTTTATGCCTTCAAAATATATAATTGTTGATAAGAAAACTACTAAAAAAGTCAAAATAAGTTTTACAACCTTTTTACACTTATCTACCTTTTTATTAAATATTTCAAGCATTACTGAGAAAAAAAATCCAAATATAAAAGAAAAAACAATTAGTTTTATTTGTATATTTAAATCTATCATTTAAATAGTTTTGCAAATACACTTTCATTTTTTTGTTTTTTATTTGTTTCATTTATATAATTTAAACTATCTATTTTTCCTTTTATTGATACATCTCCTTGATAAGTATCTAATTTAATTATTTCTAAATTATTTCCTTTTATTAACAAATATCCCATATTAGTTTCGAGTAAAAATTCATTTTCATCGAAATTTTCAATTTTTTTTACACCAGTTATATTTATATTTTTTCTACTGGTAATATTTATATTATGGCTTCCCATTACTATATCCTTGTCCACATTATCACCTAATAAATATTATTCACCAACTTTAGAATATATGAAAAAAACTCTTTCGAGTTTTTTAATTTTCTTCTTTATTATATTCTTCTAGAATTGCATCTTCAAACAATTTTCTAGTTTCTGCATTAATTGGATGAGCTATATCATGATACTCACCATCTGCATTTTTTCTACTAGGCATTGCGATGAAAAGACCATCTTTACCTTCAATAATTCTAATATCACGAATTACGAAACAATCATCTAGTAAAACTGAAGCAATTCCTTTCATTCTAGTTTCATCATTTTTTTTGTGAACATTGACTGACGTTATTTTCATATAAAGCATCTCCTCCCGTTATCATATATCACACCATAAGTATATAATAAATAAAGTAAAATTGCAAGTATTATTTATTTTTTAAAGCTTTTTCTATATCTCTTTTAATATCCTTTTCTTTTATAGATTCCCTTTTATCATAATTCTTTTTACCTTTTGCAATACCAAGCAATACTTTAGCTTTATTTCCTTTAAAATATAATTTTAATGGTACTAATGTATATCCACTTATTTCTACTTTATCTTTTAATTTTAATATTTCTCTTTTATTAAGTAATAATTTTCTAGTTCTTCTCTCATCATGATTAAATATGCTTCCATTTTCATACTTACTTATAAACATATTAAGCAAAAAAACTTCATTATTTCTTATAATAGCATAACAATCTTTTATATTAGCCTGTGCATTTCTTATTGATTTTATCTCAGTACCTTTAAGTACTATTCCACATTCTATTTCTTCTTCTATAAAATAATCAAATGTCGCTTTTTTATTTTTTATTTCAATCATAAACTACCTCATTAGTAACTATACTCATATATTCTTGTTCTATAGCTTCATGATTATATAGTATATCATCCGTCAAATTATCAAATGGATACACTTTATAATTTCTTATATGGTCTTCACAATATGTATATAATAATTTGTAATCTAGGTTTTCAAATTTTATACCTTCTTCTTTAACTACTATATCCATACCAACCATAAGACCAATAGTTTTAGCAAGTCCAAGAGGACTTTGACCTGATACAAAGTTACCTAAAGAATATATTACCAAAGTATCACCTATATAGTCAACTGGCATTATAACATGTGGATGAGCACCAATTATTAAATCTACTCCTAATTCAGATAAATACTGAGCTTCTTTTTTTTGTCTATATGTAGGAGTATGTGTATATTCTTCCCCCCAGTGCATTGAAACAATTACAACATCTACTTTATCTCTAACACTTTCTATATCTATTTTAGCTTGAGCGTCACTATAAACATTTACTAAATATTCTTTTCCATAAGGAACAGTTAACCCATTAGTTGTATCTGTATAAGCAATAAATGCATATTTTATTCCATTTTGTTCATGAATTTGAATATTATTTCTATCTTCAAAAGAATCAGATTGTCCGCTGAAAACTACATTTTGTTGCCCTCTCCAAAAATTAACAGAATATAATATACCTGCTTCATCCTTATCTAAAGTATGATTATTAGCTAAACTAACCATGTTAAATCCCATATCAACAAGATTTTGTCCTATTTCATCTGGAGAATTAAACCTTGGATAATGAGATACTCCTAAATTTTTACCACCTATAATAGTTTCTTGATTATAATATTTTAAATCATAATTTTCTATTAATGGTTTGATATCTGTAAACATATAATTAAAATCATATGTATCATATCCTGTTTGCGCATCTAAATATAAAGCCGCATGTATTAGTGCATCTCCAACAGCTACTAAAGACATTCTTTTTTCTTTAGGCTGTTCTACTATCTCTTCTTGCTCATTATCTATCGGTTTTTCATTTTCTTTATTATTTTCACAGCCAGCACACATTATTAATAGAAAAGAAAACATAATTGATAAAATTTGATTTATTTTTTTTGACATCATACTAACCTCCATTTACTATATTCATATACTCTATTTCAATATTTTTATAATTATTTAATAAATTATCACTTAATTTTGAAAAAGGTATTACTTTAAAATTCGTACTATTTTCTGCGTATGCAAGAATTAATTCTTTATATAAATTTTCAAATATTATTTTATCTTCTTTTAAAACTATATCCATACCAATCATAAGCCCTATTCCTTGATTAAGTCCTATTGATAATTGGTTTGATATAAAATTTCCTAGAGAATATATAACTAATGTATCATTTATATATTTTACTGGTTGGACAACATGCGGATGATGACCTATAACTAAATTAACACCTAAACTAGATAAATAATTAGCAATTCTCTCCTGTTCTCCATTTGGATAATTAATATACTCTTCTCCCCAGTGCATAGATACTATTATTAAATCCACATTATCTTTAATTTTATTTATATCATTTTTTACTTTTTCATCACTATACATATTTACTAAATAATCTTTAGTTAAATAACCATTCAAACTAGTTGTATACGCTAAAAAGGCATATTTTATTCCATTTTGTTCATATATATTTATACTATTTATTTCTTCTATGTTAGAATAAGAACCTGCAGTTATTACATCCTTAGTTTTCCAATAACTATTAGAATAAAGTACTGCATCTTCACCTCTATCTATTGCGTGATTATTAGCTAAACTTATTAAATTAAATCCAAGTCTCACTATTTCATCTCCTATTTCATCTGGTGAATTAAAACTAGGATATCCACTAATACCTAAATAACTACCACCAATTGTTGATTCCTGATTACAAAATTTTAAATCATAATTATCTAGAATCGGATCAATTTCTATGAACATATGACTAAAATCATATGTATTATTTTTATAAGCATCTTTATATACACTTTCATGAATTAATACATCTCCAACAGCTATTAAAGATAATTTTTTTTCTTTAGGTTTTTCTTCTACTATATTATTTACAGGTTCTTTTTCATATTCTTTCTTATTAATATTTAAACTAAGTACTAAAACTAATAAAGCTATGAATACTATCAGAATTACTAACAATATCCAAAACTCTTTTTTTAGTCTCCTCTTAGTCATAATATCACCAATATAATTATAAAACAAAAAAGAGATAATGTGAAGCATATGTCCATTTTTTACTAATTTTTTAAAAAATTTATAAAAAAAGGATTAGAATAAACTACAAGAGTCATATCCAAATCCCATTTTATCTAATATAAATTCTAATATTAAAGGTATTATAAACACCAATGCCGCCGCTACAAGTCTTCTTATAAATCTTTGTTGCGCCTTTTTCATTTCATCTTCTTTAGCAGCACCTATTGCTTTTATAAAATCAAGTATTCCAAATACTATTACTCCAACTGGTAATATATATTTTACCAATCTTAATATGTTAGCAAAAAATGATATCAATCTTCCTGAAAAACCACAGGCTTCATCATTATAATCTTTATTTTCTAAAGCAAAAATTTTTTCTTTTAATTTTAAACATTTACGTAAACATGGATTGTCAGCATTTAAATCTGATAATAATGAATTACAATAAGACTTTAAGTTATCTTTATTCTTTTTATATAATGGTACATCTTTTTTGTTGGATAAAGATGCGTCATGACTTTGTTCTAATTCATCATACATTTGGTCAAATTTTGGGCATATTTCCGAATCTTCTGAACTATTATCGCAATATTTCTTGCTAGTATTATTACAAGATATTTTATAACAATCTTCTCTATTATATATCGTTTCATAATCTGCAAAATATAATTCATATTTATATTCACTAACCGCTGTTCCCATAGCACTATATGTTTTTCCTAAAACGTGACATATGTATAATTGTGGACAAACGTCTTTTACATATTTATAATTTGAGGAAATTTCTGGTGCCAGCTCTACTCTTTCTGCAATATTATTAGCGTTAATTACCTTTCCATCTTGATTAAAGTTAAGGGTAAATTTCACATTATAATTTTTTTCAGTAGAAGCTGTGTTTTCCTTCATTTTTACTTTATAATCACATGACATTTTTGTTTCTTTACTAGTATCAAAGTCAACTAAATAATATTTTTTCTCGTTATCTAAAGCCGCAGAGTATGAAAACGTATTTATTAAATCACTTAATTGTTCAGAATTTATTAAATAAAGTACATGATTCATTGGATAATAATGAATATATGCAATTTCCGGACAAGTGTTATTTTCTTCATAATATTTTTTTGCAGAAAAAGAACTTTCTAAATCAGAATCCCAATTTGAATCATTATATTTCCAATTCGCTATTGGTTCTGTTCCAGCTTCAAAAGCAGAATCACCGCAAGTACCTATATCAGCATATGCATTTTTTTTATCACCAGAAATACCTACAATAACATTATAATCATCTGATTTTAAACCACTTTTATTATAATAACAATAGTATTTTGCATCTACTTTACCCTTTATTTCTGATTTTTTAGCACAATCATCTGCATTTACATTTAAAATTGCACTAAACATTAATATTAATATAACTAAAATATATTTTCTGCATTTCAATTAGCATCACCAATATAATTATAAAACAAAAAAGAGATAATGTCTATCTCTTTTCTTTTTTATTTAAATAATTATCATCTAAGATATTTATACCAAAAGAATTAAATTTACTATATATTTTTTGATATATTTTTTCTTCTTCTATTTTATTTACTCTTTTATTAGTTTCTATAAAACTGCCAAAATAATCATAAAAATTACTCTCAGTAAGTACTATATATCCTTTTTTTAACAAATTATCTTTATTTTCATTAGAAATAAAGTTTCCAGGAGATAAAGCATTTATTGTTTTGGCTTCTCCTTTTACATTTACTGGATATAACTTATCAGTAAACTGAATATAAGTTAAATCTATTAAAAAGCATACTTGACCGACATCAGTCATAAAACCTGTAATTCCATAATGATGTTCTAATTCTGGCATACCTATTTCTGACATACTGAATGGTATATATGGAATATCATTTATATCACAAAGTTTAGCAACAAATAAAGAACTTTCTTTGCACAATCTAGTAGTAGGATCATTTATATCAAGTTTTGTTCTTGCTTCTTTTACGATTAAATTAAGTATATATTTTATTTTATTATCATTCATTTAAACACTCTATTTTTTTATTATAAAATCTATAGTATGATTTATTTTACTAGCTGCTTTTACTATTACAGTTACTTCATCACCTAATCTATAACCACGTTTATTTTTATTGCCAATAAGTGAGAAAGTAGATTCATCGTATGTATAAAAATCATCTTTTAAATCATCTATTCTAACTAATCCCTCTATTTTGTTTGGAAGTTCTATAAACATACCAAAACTCATTACACCTGATATAATTCCAGTATACTCTTCATCAATATGCTTTTCCATATATTCAGCCATCTTCATATCATCTACTTCTCTTTCACATTCAATAGATGCTCTTTCCCTTTCTGAAGTATGTTCAGCAAGTGGTACTAATTTTTGTTCCCAATACCTAATTGTATCTGCACTTATATTTTTATTAAATAAATATGTTCTAAGTAATCTATGCACTGTTGTATCTGGATATCTTCTAATTGGTGAAGTGAAATGTGTATAACATTTACTTGCAAGTCCGAAATGACCTATATTAGTTCTATCATATACTGCCTTTTGCATACTTCTTAAAAGTAATGATGATAAAATTGAATATTCTTTTACATCTTTTAATTCATCTAATAATCCTTGCATTGCTTTTGGTGTTATTTTTTTCATCTTATGAACACTATGTCCAAGTATACTAACGAAATTTAAGAAATTATTTATTTTTTCTTCATTTGGTTCTCCGTGTATACGATATATAAATGGATATTCCATATATGTTATATGACGAGCTACTGTTTCATTTGCAGCAATCATAAAATCTTCTATTAGTTTTTCACCAGTACCTCTTTCTCTAAGCGTAACATCTATTGCTTCTCCATTTTCATCTGTTATTATTTTAGCTTCATCTATGTCAAAATCTATATATCCTTTATTTACTTTATTTTTTCTAAGAATATCAGCAAGTTCACTCATCAAGTGTAAAGATTCAACATATGGTTCATATCCTTCTGCTATTTCATTTTTTTCTAAAATAGCATTAACTTTTTTGTACGTCATTTGAATATTAGATTTAATAACACTTTCAAATATATCGTATTCTACTACTTCACCTTTTGAATCAATCTCCATGACGCAACTAATAGCAAGTCTGTCTACATTTGGATTAAGTGAACAAATTCCATTTGACAATTGATGTGGTAACATCGGTATTACTGTATTAGCTAAATATACACTCGTACCTCTTTTGTATGCTTCTTCATCTAAAGGACTATTTTCTTTAACATAATAACTTACATCAGCTATATGAACTCCTAATTTATAATTACCACTGGAAAGTTTTTCTATTGAAATAGCATCATCTATATCTTTAGTATCATCACCATCTATAGTAAAAATCATTTTATCTCTTAAATCTGTTCTTCCTTCGTATTCTTCCTCAAGAACATAGTCTGGAATTTGTTTTAATTCCTCTAACACATCTTCAGGGAAAACATCATCTATTTCATATTTAGCAGCTATACTTAAAATATCTACTCCAGGATCATCTTGATGACCTAAAATTTTTACTATAGCACCTTTATAATTAGTATTATCTATTTTATTTAAAAGTCTTACTACAACTTTATGACCACTTACAGCGCCTAATGATTTATCACTATCAACTTGTATATCTATATTTACTTTTTTATCATCTAAATCTATCATACATTTATTATGTTTAAAATAAACTTTTCCTACAAATTGTTGTAATTTTCTTTCTATAACTTTTAATATTCTTCCTTCTAACTTTAATCCCTTTTTAGAAGTTATTTCTACAATTACTTGATCATTATTAATAGCCCCATTTAAGTTTTCTTGCGCAACAAAAACGTCCTCATCACCTTCTATGTCAACAAAGCCAAAACCTTTCTTAGTTGCTAATAACTTACCAGTCTTTAAATTACTATTATTAAATAACATATATTTATCTTTTTTTGTTCTATAAACTTTATATTCATCTTCTAATGAATGTAAAACTTTTAATAATTCTTTTAAATCTTCTACACTATTTAATCCTAGTTCTGTTTCTAATTCTGGTATTGTAAGTGCAACATCTTCCTTACTTAATATTTCTAATACTTTCTCTTCCATACTATCCTCCAATTATATTATAATTGATTTTTGCAAATTAGTACAATGTTTTTTTCTATTTATTTATAAATTATTTAAAAAATGTAAAGAAAAAAGGATTAGAATAGACTACAAGAGTCATATCCAAATCCCATTTTAATTAATACAAATTCTAATATTAAAGGTATAATAAATACTAATGCAGCTGCAATTAATCTTACTATAAATCTTTTTTGAGCTTTCTTCATTTCATCTTCTTTATCAGCACCTATTGCTTTAATAAAATCTAATATTCCTAACACAATAACTATCACAGGTAAAATATATTTAACCCATTTAAAAATATTTACTATCCAAGTTCCTAATCTTTGTGAAAATCCACAATCATTATTTCCACTACCACTTAAATCATCATATAAGTCTGCTTCAACCTTAAGTGAATTTATAGTTTCTCTAATTTTTAAGCATGAATCAATACATCCTTTTTGACCTTCTACATAATCATAATTTTGCAAAATATATGAGCAATATTCTTTTGTGTCTTCTTCTGCATTTTTTAATTTAGTGATTTGTTTTGCTTTACACTCGCCATTCTCTCCACAAGTTGTATAATTTCCAATTGCTTCTCTAATCTTAAAGATTTTTTCATTAAGCAATTGACAATTAACATTTACTGGAGTATATGGTCCTTCATATGGAACAACATTACAATTAGTATATTTGTAATATACTACATCCAAACCATCTTTAGCCACTGTTTCCCAAAAAGCCGGAATAACACCTCCAAGTGTCAAAATAGAACCACAAGCTGATTGCAAAAGTTCTCCAGTCCATCCACCAGTATTACACCATTCTCCCCATGCTTCTTTATAATCCGATATGTCACTAGACGTTTTACCTCCAAGATATTCTTTTATTTCAGATTTGTTATATTCTTCCTGAGTTAAAATATGTAATGTTTTCTTATTAAAAGTAAACCAAGTAAATCTATTTTCATCAATCTTATTACAAGCATCAGTGTCCATCCAATTAGCTACACATGGGATAGCAGTAAAAATATCAGCAAGTTCATAACCTGCACTAATTATTGATGGAAGATTAAATTTCCATTCTCCATATTCACAAACATGCATATCTGTTGGGCAGGAATAACCCTGATATTTTTCATATAAAGTTTGATCAATATTTATTTCTTCTGTTGTATATTTTCCTTGTCCCCATTTAGCTAGTGTTAAAAAGTTAGAATACTTTCCATTTACATTAAATTTTTCATAATCAATTTTCACATCTTTTTCATCATATGTTATTGTAAGTCCATAATCAGGATACGCACAATCTATCGCCATCACACTAGGAATTCCTACATAAATGCTTATTAAAAGTAAAATTACACTTAAAAACTTTCGCACCTAAATCCCTCACCTTCTAGTTGATTTAATATTTCTTTTGTTGATATATCAAAAATTTTTGTATTTAATTTTTCTTTCATAAAATCTTTATTTTCTTCAGTAACTATATACTCTATATTAAAATTTGCCGTTGGCGCATTAATTTCTGAAAAAAACTCAACATACTCATAATTTGCTCCAAATTTTTTTTCTAAATCATCCTTAATAGTAGCTTCCTGATATTCATAATAATCATTAAGTGTTTCGCCTTTTAAAAATTCACTTTCAAATTTAGTAGACAACCCATCTACTAATTTAATTTGTTTATTATTTTGATACATTTTTTTAAAGATTTTCATCGTAACACCATTTGCTTCTGTTGATTTACTGCAATCAAAAATCAAATTCTCTTCAGTGAATTCAACATCTTCTTCATTTATCAAAAATAAAGATACTAGCAATACACAAATAATTATACAAACCAACAAAATTATATACTTCTTTTTATTTTTCACACTATCACTCCTGAGATAATTATACAAAAAAAAACAAATAAAGTAAATCTTTTTATTTGTTTTTTATATTAATTATTTGCTTCTATTTCATCCATTTCTACTTGATTAATACTATTAAATCTTTTTGTTATTTTATCTGTTGTGGTATGAATATCTTTAACATCTTTACTTACTGTTTCTATACTTCTATATAGCTTATCCCATCTATCTTTATATCTTTTAAACTCCTCATCTAAAAGTCTTAATTCACTATGAATTATTTTAGCAAATTTATCTCTTTCTATGTTTTTTATTATGATTTGAATAGTTGTAAGTGTACTAATTAAAGTAGTAGGACTTGTTATCCATACCCTTTTTTTGTATGCATACTCTAATAAATCAGTATGATACGCATTTACTTCTGCAAATATTGCTTCTGCAGGTAAAAACAATATTGCTTGATCACTTGTTACTCCAGGTATTATATATTTACTACTTATAGCATCTATATGCTTTTTCATATCTGCTTTAAACAGCTTTTCAGCTTGTGTTCTTACCTCTAGACTATTATTTTTATCTACCATTAATTGATAGTGTTCTAAAGGAAATTTAGAATCTATAGCTATTGTACCTAATGGTTCTGGAGTAAATAACACTGAATCAGCTATTGTACCATTTTCTAATGTATATTGCATTTGATATATCTTAGTATTATTTTTGCCAAAAACATTTGAAAGTATATTTTCTAGATTAACTTCTCCAAATATACCTCTTGTTTTTTTATCAGTTAAAACACCTTGTAATGATACTATATCTCCAGACAATGTATCTATTTTCTTTTGAGCTTCATCTATTTTTGATAATCTTTCAAGTACGTTTGTAAATGTTTTATTTGTTTTTTCAAAATTTTCATCTAATCTTTCATTTACTTTATCATTTATTAGTCTTAATCTATTATCAAGTCTTTCTGTTTGGCTATTAAAATCTTCAGTTAAACTACGAGAAAAATCATTTTTAAATTCGCCTATTTCTTTTATCATACTAATTTCTAATTTACTTATTTTTTCTTCTGTTTCTTTGTTATTATTTTTTCTTAATATTATTATTAATAACATTATAACTATAACAATAAGTAAACCTAATATTATATATTCCATACTATCACCATATTAATTATAACATAATTATTAAAAAAAAATAAGATATTTAATATATCTTATTCATTTAATACCCAAGCCTCATATCCTCCATTTATATTTATAACATTAAAACCACTATTCTTTAGTATTTGACATAATTTTCTACTTTGAATTCCTCTTTGACAATATATATAATATTTTTTATTTTTATCTAAATACTTTTTGTAATAAGTTAATAATTTTTCTAGAGGTATATTAATAGATTGTGGTATGTGTCTATTATTATATTTTTCTACACTTCTAATATCTATAATATTAATATTATTTAGCTTTTTTAACTCATAAACAGAAATACTTTCTATCATTATATCACCTATTATAATATATGATAGAAAGTATTTTATATAAAGTTAATTAGTTTATTCATCAAAGAAGAAATCATCGAAGAATTGGTCATCTGTAATTCCATTATTCTTCTCTTTTTGTTCTTTATAATTGTCTTGCTCATCTTTTTCTATTATAGATTTTTTATCAGATGAAACAACTGTAGTTGCCTTAGTTTCTTTACTAGCAGCTTCAAGTTTTTCTTTTTCTTGTCTTTCTTCTTCTTCTAATTCTGCTATTTTTGCATCTATCCTCTTAACTAAATCATCTACATTAAATCCACCAGAACTTGGCTTATTTGATGAATCATTAGCTGCAAATGGATTAAAAGGATTTCCTCCACCAAAGCCAAATGGATTGTTTTGATTTCCTCCACTAGATGAAGATTCACCATTTAACATATTATTGATTTTATCTTCTCTTTTCTTATTTACAAATGCTTTTAAGTCAAAAGTTTTTACTTCTTTTCTATCTCTTTGAGGATATGGAGCTTTAGGAAAACTATGTCCCCAATTCATCTTAAAATCAGGAGTAAGTTTGGTTTTAAATGGCATTTCTCTAAGTCTCAAAATAATTGTTTCCCACTGTTCAAGTCTTTGTAAATCACTTACTGTAACAAGTGGAGTTGATGAAGTCTTTTCTTTCTCTTTTGACTTTACTTCACCACACATTTTACTTATTTCTTCAAGAGCCGATAACTCTGTACTAATTAAATAAATTATATTACCACAGTTACCTTTAATAGTTTCTCCATTTTCTTTACCATAAACCTCATACAATTGTGCAAAGTTTTGAATAATAAACGTAAATCTTATATTTCTTGAACGAGCTGCTGTAACCATTGTTGTTACATCCTTTAATGGAGGCATGTTAGCAAACTCATCTAGTATAAAATTAGTCCTATGTGGTAACTTACCACCAGATTCTTGAGCAACTGAAATTAATGTTTCATAACATTGCTTTAAGAATATTGTTACTAGTGAGTGATATGTAGTTTTTTCATCTTGAATAACAATAAATACAGCAGTCTTTTTTCTACCAATATCTCTCATATCAAAATCGTTATTAGATAACATTTCTGATAAATTAGCACGAGATGCGAACAATTGAATTTTTTGTTTAAATACAGATAAAATACTACCTTTTGTTTCACTAGGTGCCATTAACGTAGAAGAGGCTTTTGTATAAGCAGTACCTCCTGGATCTTTATAACTAAAATAATCCTTAATATACGTAGTATTAGCTAATTTTTCTTCACCTATTGTCGTCATTAAACTTATACTATTTAAATTTATTTCATTAGGCTCTGCATCCTCAAAAAGAGCACATGCTAAACCGGCAAAATAGTCTGCTGAAGTATTCTCCCAGAAAGGATCTTGCCCTTTTGCACTTGGATCATGCAAAATATTTGCAGCTAAGTCCTCTAATAACTCAACTGACTTATCTATGTTTCCATCTTTATATAATGAATATGGTAAGTACATTGGATTCCATGCGTTTCCTTGCTGTGGATCACGGAAATTCAATAGTACAATATTATATCCTAAGCTTTTTAAATAATTTGAAGTATTTTCAAATATTTCCCCCTTAGGGTCTGTAATAATCATAGATTCATCATGTTTCGCAAGTAAATTTACCATTGGTAAAACTGTTGTTTGTGTTTTTCCGGCACCAGTAGAACCTATTACTAAATTATGATATCCACCATTATCTACCCAAACTTTATTGGGCTTCATAATAAGTGGAATACCTGCAGCACTTGCTTTTGAAGCTAGTGGGTCAACTGCCACAACATTTGGGCTATTCTTTATCTCTGCAGGCCTTGACCATCTAGCATAGTTTTTCTCTCTTTTTTGACCAATTGAAATACCTACTCCAAATTGATCATCTTCCTTTTCCAAAAAGAAAGATTTTACACCTGCAAAAGCTGCTATCAATCCTACAAAAAAGAAAACCATTGTTGCTGCTAAATTTTGACTTGAAAATCCTAAAAGAGGATTTAAAGTAAATGCCTCACTATTAAGAAAAGCGGAAACATTAGCAACTGCCAATGAAACAATAATTAACCATACTAAAGCAAAAATTGCAAAAATAACAACATCTTTAACTTCTGCCCTAAATCTTAATCTCATTCTATCACCTATATCTCTACAGTATAATCATCTAAATAAACTGTATATTGCATTACACCTTTTGTTTTAAATATAAATAAATTACCATTCGTATCATAAGCTCCATAAATCTTATAACCGTCAACTGAGTCTACATAAAACTTATCAAGTTCATGAGTAGTATTTAATAAAGTTCTCACATAATTTTCATAGTTTGTTATATTTCCAAACTTTTTGATTCTGTATTCTTCATCTAATAAATTATAAGCCCTATCAATATTAGAATACATTGTATGTATATAATGTTTCAAATATATTCTAGTCATTTCTTCATCTGATACATAAGAAGGTATATATTCATTCACTTCATAATTTTTTAAAAATTCATCATATTCTATTGATTCTTTATTTATAAATTTATTAATAACAACGTATAAACCTGTAAATATCAATAAAATGACTACAAATATTATTATATTTTTAGATTCATTTTTATTATTCATTTAAATCCCCCTCTACAAATATTTTTCCATCATAAGGTTCAATAGAAAATATATTTTCTTCAGTATTTAAATAAACAACAAAGTACACCGAATTGTGATTCATATCTACTAAAGTTTCATCATCATAAATTTGATTTTCTTCTATATATCCATGAACATAATATTTTGTTATGTCATCCGATAATTCAGAATAATACATTTTTTCTGATACAAAGGTTGAAGTTGCATTTATATCAGGAAAAACATCTAAAACATTATCTTCATTTATTCCATTTTTTTCTTTATAATCATCATTCAATAATAACATCAGACTTTTAATATCTTTTGATGTTATATATGTTACTGTTCTATATAAACAAGAATTTACTGTATAAAAATTACTAGCATTAGTAACTATCAATATGTCATTATGTGCATCTTTATCGTTAATGTTTTTGGTAACTAACGAAACAATAACTACTATTATCGCAAGTAAAGATAAAATAATTGCAGTTAATTTAGATTTATCTTCCATACTATATCACCTAACCATTATAAACATACTCTCCAAGATGAAATAATGACCATTCAGCATTTCTTCTTCGAGTTAACCCCTTCTCAAATTGCGTACCTTCACTTGTAGCCCTAAAGAACCATTCATTATATAGCTCTTGTGTATTCCCATATTTCTTATAATTATCGGAAAATCCTTGGATATTTCCTACATTATACATTTGAGCTACAAGAGCCTGTATTTGCGGTTCATCTAGAACAATAGAATTAGTCGCTAATGAACTTTCTATCGAATTTCTTTTCTCAGAAATAACTTCCATTTGAATTTGATCCACAATGTCTATTGAAATTTCACTTCCAACTGGATAATTATCAATATCAATGCCATATTGAGCAAATCTATTAACATTATTTTCTAAAGTTATTCCTGCTCCTACAGTTCTAACTCCATCACCAATATTTTCTACTATATAATTACTTCCATTAATTGGAGAATGCCCTTCCCAGCTATTTAACCAAGACAAAAATTCTCCTCCAGAAAAAACAGTTCTCGGATATTCTAGTGATATATAAATTAAAGGATCAACTGTACTTGAATATGAATTTTGTCCTTTTCTTATTTCAAAATGAAGGTGAGTTCCAGTTGAATTACCACTACTTCCCATTTTTCCAATAACTTGTCCCTGTTCAACACTATCACCAGCAACTACATCTATTGTCCCGGCGTGCAAATGTGCATACAAAGAATAATTACCATCACTGTGTTGGATAATTACATAATTTCCATATCCTCCACCACAACTTGATAATGTTGTGCTTGATTCACACATATCAGCACCAGTTTCGGTTGGATAAACCACTATACCATCTTTTACTGCAATTACATTAATAATTCCATCACCAACATCGCCAGATATGTCTGCACCTGAATGAAATTCCCATCCACGTCCAAAAGGATCTTCTCTATAACCAAAATTTGAAGTTACTGCGGTTGGATATGGTTCATCTTTCGCATAGATTTTTCCATTAACCTCTACTATTTCTTCACTACCTATTGGCCACCAATATGAAGAATTATTTGCATTATAAACTTTAAAACTTACATCTTCATATTCTCCGGCTAAGTCCTCATATTGTTCTTTACTATCATATATTTCCACAAGTAAATCGTTAACTGCGGTGGCATTTTCTTCATTTTTATATTGATATGCTTTAACATCATAAAAGCAAAATGAAAATAATGTTATAAAAACAACACTGAAATTTATATATTTTTTTAACATTATCTCACCTCATAACTAAATCTTATTTTCATTTTTAAATTTTTTATATACATAAAATGAAACGCCAATGGAAACTATGGCAACAACTATAATAATTAATATTGTAACTATATTAAACTCTTTTGATTCCTTTATTTCATAAGAAATTTCTATTTGTTTATTTCCATCCTTTGTTATATTCCATGTATATATATTATCTTCAACTAAATCTGCATTAGAAGATAATACTTTATTATTAGTCTTTAAAACAATGCTTATCGTTTCAAGATTTTCATAATATTCATAACACTTAAAATCATTTCCTGTATTAAATGTTATAACATTTTCCTCAACAAACATTGTAGGTTTGTTATAGCATTGATTAATAACAGATGAATTTATCAAACTTTTAGAGCTATCAGATTTATACTCTAACCCTAATCTTGTTTCATCATTTAATGATTTTACAGAGTAATTTTCAACAGAAAATTCATTATCAGTATCTTGTGAAAATGAATCAAAAATTTGACGTAGTGTCCATCCTGTATCATTTTCAACATCAAATAAACTTTGATCATTTTCAATTATAGTTAATTTTTCCTCTATTTTATCATTAACAAGATTTATTTCATAAGAAACACTACACCCTGATAGCAATAATAATAAACTTACAAAAATAAATAACCTTTTCATCTTATCTAATCCTTTTTCTCATATATGTGTGCAGTATAAACCTTATACCAATTATATAAATCAGTATACGCTACTCCCGCTGGATCCATTATATAAATTTTATTATCAGATTTATCTACATAATCAAGAGCAACATAATGATGAACTTTATTTCTATCTTTTTTTGAAACTGCTAAAATTATGTAATAACGAGATGAATCATAACTTGTAAGTTTATCAGCTATTGATTTTTTATTCATCCCTAACAAACTAATATTAGTTAAATATGTAAAATTTGGAGCTATGTTAGTAGTACTATGCCAATAAAAATTCCCACCATTTGCAAAATTATATTTTTTTACGGCAATACCAGGATCTATAGTATCTGTAGCAATAACTGTGCCACTACGCGCAATTTGCATAGTTACAGATGTTATCAAACAACCAATACTACACATCGTTTTACTACTTTTTGGAACAATTATTGAACTCCAACTTTGTCCACATTGAGTCCAACTTCTAAAGTTTCCAATCGCTGGAGTTGTATTATTTATGATTTCATCACCAAACGAATCTTCATTTGATGTTGAATCATTTGTTGGCAATTCTAGTTCTTCAACTGCATGCTCACCTTCTAAATAATATTTCTTTTCTAAAAATTGTCTTAAAAATTCTTTATATTTTTCGTTATCTATAAAATAACCCAAATCTTCAGTTTCATAAGTCTCTCCTTCAGCACAAACAAGAGGAGAATATTCTATTTCTTTATCTTTTAAAATTTTCTCTTGTGTAACCTCACCATCTGAATTTATACATTTTGCTTCCACTTGATGAGATACCATATTCTGCGCTAAGATTTCCATATCATGTTCACTATTATTTTTACTAATTCTATAGTCTGAATTTGCCCAATCATAATAAAAATCAAATTCTTCTATTGGTAATTCTCTTGCAGTATTTTTTCTATCTACATCACTTAAATTAGCCTCAAAGATAACATTTTTATCAGTAGATTGTAAGTTTAAAGTAGCCATTAAAAGTGGCAAATCAAGCTGAACGCCATATTTGCTTTCATAACTTTTATATAAATTATACATTTTAAAGTAAAAATCATAAACCATATTTTTATCATAATTTTTACTTTCATCTTCTATTGCAGGATAAAAATCTTCAATATTATCCAAACTTGCTTCATTATACTTTCTTCTTAAATATGTATCTTTTTTTGCCACTTGCACAACATTAAAATTATTTAATTTACTATTTCTAAAAGAAATAGAGTCTGAATCATCTATATACATATCATAAGCGACATCATCATCTGTCTTTTCCTCATCAAGACCTTCTATTCCTTTTTTATTTATTTTTTCTTCTACTTCAGCATCGCTCAATGAATCAGCAGTACCTAAAGATATAGCATTTAAAAAGACTTGCGAGGCACTTATAAGTAGACAACAAAACACTATAACTACAAAAACTGGTGTTAATATAATCATCGCAGTTTTTAAAACTTTAGCAGATATATTAAAAGTATCATAGGCTCCACCAGTAGACTCTTCTTCTGTTTTTCTTCTTGTTGCTGTATTTACATCTAACTTACTATTAGCCGCTTGTCTTGCATTGTGTGCAGCATTAGTTGCCATATTAGGATTATTATTTTTAGCATTCATTGCTTTACCAATTCTATCTGAAGTACCATTTTCACTCATTTTATTTAATGCAGCCTGCATCATCTTGCCTTTTAATCCTTGAGTTTTTAAAGCATTGTTTAAAGTCTTACCTAGTTTTTCTGAAGCTTTTCCACCACTAATTTTATCTGCTGCTTTTATAGCCGTTCCAGCTGCTTTTGCATATGGATTAGAAGTTTTTGATGCAACATCAGCTGCAACCCTAACATTATTTGCGTTATTAGCAATATTACGTTGATTTTTATCTAAAGTTTGTTCTAACCTACTACTATCGTTATTTTCCATAATATTGCCTCCTATCTTTTATAACTATAATCCTCCACCTGAACCAAATGAATCTAATTCTTCATCTGATACAATAATATTTATTCTCATACGCCTTGATCCACATACGAATAATGCTTCTCCTTGCGCATATTGTTTTATACTTTCTTTCTCATTATCATTTAAATCTATTAATTTAGATAAATCATCTACAGCTTGTTTTTTTAGTCCCATAACTAAATAGTAAGAAGCATTGTCAAAAATAGCTTTTCCTTGTGTAATAACTGATGGGTCACTAAAATCTGTTGGTTGCTGTGTAATTATTATAGTTCCAGTATTATACTTTCTTGCACGTCTTTGAATTTGTGCTAAGAAATCTGCACCTAATGTATTACCACTACTTAAAAGGACATGTGCTTCATCAACCATCATTACAGTATTTACTGAACTATCTAAAGTTAATCCCCATGCATACTTTAAAATATTAAAGAACAATGCATTTCTAATATTATTATCAGCATTCATTATTTCTTTTATATTGAAAACAATGAAATTACTTTGAGGACTAATTGTTGTATGTCCATCAAAATAATATTTTAATTCTCTAACTAACGGACGTATTTTTATTTCCAATTTTTCTAGTACATCTTTTTCTTGTGTCTTTTCAGGCATGGATAAAATTCTACCCTTAATAGTCGCATATACATCTTTAAAAGTCGGATAATCTTGTGATCTATATTTAGAAAAATCAGATTCAAAATTTATTCCAAATCTTTTATATGTTTCTTGAACTACTTCACTAAACATATTAACAACATCTTCTTCAATTGATGGGTCATAATACTTCAAAAAAGCCTTTATAGTTTGAAGAGTTCTTGTAAATACAGTATAGCCTAACCCTTGCTTAATTTCTTCTTCATCAGCATCTACAATAACCTCAAGTGGATTTATCATACCATAAGCTCCACCTTTTCCTAAACTAATAAAATCTCCATCAAAAGAATTTGTCATTTCTTCTAATTCTCCTTCTGGGTCAATTACTACAATTTGATTATTATTTCTTATATTACTTCTTAATAATAATTTAGCCGCTGTAGATTTACCACTACCAGAAGTACCTAATATGATCATATTAGCATTATTTCTATTATGTTCCTTCTTTATTTGATATAAAAATTGATTGAATAAAATAACACCACCAGAAAAATCTATTCCAAGTAAAGTAGATAATCCTGGGTCCTTTATACTATCAAAAATAAATGGATACATAGCTGCCATTGTTGGCGCTGGTATTGGCGTACCTATTCTATCTTCAATATCTTGCTTTTCAAAAATTGGAATAATAGATTTTAACACTTTATCTTGTTCAAAACGAAGTGGTACACTTCTCATTTCCATTGCCTCTAAATAATTTTTTACTTGCAATTTTTTAGTATCTAATTCTTCTTGTGTATTTGCAGTTATCATAACATGCATTTGAAAATCATAAATTTTAGATTGACTTGCAGCAAGTTCACTAATAAACATTTCAAGAGACTCATAATCTTGACGAATTCTTTCTTGAATTGTTTTATCTTTTTCATCTTGAAATCTTTGTTTTAAATCTGCAAGTTCTTTATTAAGCATCCTACTAATACTACTAAAAGGAAGTGGTATATGCTTAATAACAACTTTAATTCCTGACATACTCGTTAAACTACTTAAGTATCCTGGATAAATAAATTTTGGAAAAGATATTATTGATAAAATGCATGCATACTTATCACTAATAATAAATTGATTTGATTTAAACTCTAACCCTTTTGGAGCTATTTGACTCTTAATATCCATCATGATAACACCGTCCCAAACGTAGTTGTTTGTCCACCATTTAAGAAATTATCTAATATCATTCTTAAATCATCGTTATTTGTTTGAAAAGCAGTAAGTCCTGCACTTGCAAAATTATTGATCAAATTACGAACTCTTTTTTGAAGAAGATCATTATCCTTATCTTTAAATAATAAGAAATATTCTGTATCAACAACGTTATTACTCATAAACATATTTGCTTTATTAATATCTTCCAAAATTAACTTTCTTTTTTTATTATCACCAATTTTATTATATAAAAGTTGTAATTGAGATAAATATAAATTTATATCTACAGGTCTATCTGCAACTACAATCCAAAATTCATAATCAATAGCATTATAAACATTTTTTAAATTCATTATAATAGCATCCTGCATAGTTTGTTCAAGTATAAAAATATTTCTTGGCATTATTTTTACACCTGTCACTTTTTGATTATTATCAAGTACTATTACACCATTACTAATATCCTTTACTGGCACATCAGTATATTTACTCTTTACTTCCTTCGCCATTATTAAAACACCAACCCTTCCATATATATTTTTGTCTTGTTGTATAAAATATCCACGCATTTTTAATTACAGTTCTAACATTGTGATAATTTGGTATTGGAAATACCAATAGAAATGCAATTGAACCTGGCACAATAGCCATAATCGCAAACACAAATTCTTCCATGGGAAGGAACATCATTAACAAGAATGATAATCCTACCCCACAGCAGAACAAAATTAAATCAACTGTATTAAAATACCCAAATATTAACATACTTTTTTTTGAATTCGCAGGTATTAAAAATGTATTGTTCACCTAATATCACACCCTTTTTATTTTTTTGAATTAATAATAGATCTAATTTGACCAAATTCTCTATTTTGCTTACTTTGTTTTTTATCTTCGTCAAGTTTCTTTCTTTCTGTTTCAATAATATTTTTTGCGTCTTCATATGAAACATCTTTTCCATCAATCTTAACCATTGTTGTAGCTTGAGTTTTTCTAATATTTCCATCAATTGCACGTATTTTATCTTCAGCTTCCATAAGTGAAGCCTCAATTGCAGCAACCTCACCTTTTGATTGACCATATTGAGCATGAATTTTATCACCTTCTGTAAGAACATCCATATGCTCTCCCATTTGATGAATTGCTTCTTTATATTTACCATACTGACTTGTGAATGTTAAATCACCTTTTCCAGTATCTTTACCTCCATCTTTAAATGAACCAGCTATTGCTTGTGTCATATATTCTTTCATACCTTGATCAGTTAAATAATCACTAGCTGCTTGTCTAGCTTGCCCAGCCATTTCAGGAGTTATTTTAACTTTTTTTCCATCTATATCAACTTCATGGCCAATATTGTTTTCATAATATTCGGCTCTCGCCTTTCTTGTTAAATATTCTTTTCCGATATCTCCACCATGACCAAGTTCTATTTCATCTTTTGCTCTTTTTTCCATTGAAGAAACTATATCTTGCATTCTCTTATGTCTTGTTTTTCTTTCATTCTTTGGTTCATTAGAATCTTGAATTCTTTTTTTCTCAGCTTCCATACTTTTAACATCTTGATCAACTTTCAATGATGCCTTAGTGAAATTTTCTTCATTTTTTCTAAGTCTTGTAGCTCTTCTTTCTAAATTAGCATCATCTAAACCATATCTTGATGCCATAGCGCCAAAGGCAGCACCCACTCCTCTTGCTCCACCAATTCTAAGATCACGCATTTTTCTATTTACATCAGCTTGAGCAGCTAAGCCACCGGCATAACCTTTTCCACCAGTAAAGCCTCTTAATGCTCCTGCAGCTGCAGCAAATGGATTACCTTTGTTTCCGATTAAACCAGCAACAGCACCACCAGCCGCTCCTGTAATTCTCTTACCTCCAATTGCTTCTTCTCCTAATTTTTTGAATGGATTTAAGAAGAACTTTCCACCGCCATCAAGTTTAATTCCTAATCCTTCTAATATTTTTGGTAATTGTTTAGCAAACATTAACGCTCCAATTATTATAAATATTTTAATAAATATGTTAGTTTGATATGAACCATCAATAATATTAACCAATCTTCTATCTGCTACCTTGCTTATTATATATACAGCAAAGTATAAAGCAATCAATCTAACAAATAAACTTAGATATGTTTTAAAACACATCTCATACCATTTTTTAAACAATCCATCTTTACCACTTTTTGGATCTACATAAGAAAGTATTGGTATTGGAGCAATTAGTTGAAAAAACGATAATTTAATACTTCTTAATGCAATATCCATACAGAATGTTACTAAAATCAAAATTATAATAACACCAACAACCGTACTAAATATAAACTTATAATCCATTATGAAATCTGATTCTTTTTCAATTTCACTTGTAGCCAATACTAAATCTTGTCTTAACATTAATCCTAAATTATTATTTTCAACACCCGCAATATAATTTGTTAAAGTCTCTTGTGTAAAATTCGGATTATTACCCTTTGTATGTTCCGTCAAAGCATCCTTACAAGCCTGATTAATTTTCCCAGTATCTGCAACTATCAAAGAGGAACACTCATGCAATTCACCCCATGACAAATTAGGACTTAAAAATGCACTCATCGTTATATAGGCCATGTCATCACCGGCTGTATTAAAGAAAGACCTATCTTCTTCCGTACTTCCACCAAATATTAAAGTTGCCAACGAATTATCTTCTAAAATTATCGTTTGCAATTGATACGCATAATTAAATATATATGGTGTAAGAATTAACATCGCTAAGCTTATAACAATATTAGTTCCTAATTTTGAAACCCCTTTAGATTTATCAGAAAAATCATCTGGATTAACAACATACGTTATTAATGACAGTGTAACTTTAAAGATCATAAAAATCGCAAGAAGTTTATATATCCTATTAGCCATATCAGCTATGTCTGCTTGTGTTAATATAGATGTACTTGCTATGTCCACTAACAAATCATAAATTGTAGGAATAAAATTATACACCATTTTATCTATCCAAAAGAAAAATTGTTTTATTAATTTTGTAAACCACATATTTGCTAATATATACATTTTTACTCCTCCTTGCATATATGAAAAGCCACTCATTCCTATATCACATTATAACAAAAAAAGCATAAATAATCAACATTATTTATGCTAAATAATTAACTAATCATTAAACTAAATCACAAGCTCCGCCTTCAGCATCTGCCCTACCATTAATAAAGCAATTAAAGCAACCTGCAACACTAGCTTCATTTCCTGATACAAATCTAACAACAATTTGAACTACTTGAATTACAAAGAATACAACCACTGCAGCAATAGCTCTCTTAACAAATGTTTGTTGTCCTTTCTTAATTTCATCTTCTTTAGCAGCCACAACAGCTTTTCCTAAATCTAACATACCAAATATGATCAATAAAATTGGAACTGCTATTTTAATAATTGTTACAATAGTCGATACTATATAAGGAAAAGTTCCTGAAAAAATTAAACCAGTCCCTCCACAAGTATATTCTGAATCCATTAAAACTTTAGCTAAAAACATATTTATTCCTCCCACTCTAACTTTATTATATATATTTTTTTTCTAAAAGTCAATCTCTATTCTATAACATAAGGATTGTTTGACGCACCATTTCCACTTATATATTTTTGATTACCATCAATATAAATAACTAGATTGTATGCACTATATGTATTGGCATATTGAACTTCCATCCTACCCGTAGATATAAAGAATACTTCATAACTATTTTCTGTTGGTGAATTCAATGTCCAAGTGTCAGATACAACACCATTTAAATAATTATAATTATTACAAGTTGGTGATTTTACATTTGTACAATCAACATCCAAACTTGCTTTCGCATAATCTGAAACATTCATTAACGAAACAACCTGTTTTTCCAAAACTTCAGAACAATCAATTGAACTATCAATTGTAAGTTCGTTCAAACTTCTCTTTCCAATACACGCATCATATGCAACAATTTGTTTTTTTGCATCTAAGCTAACTTTTTTTACATTTTCATAATCTATTATTAGAGAATCTCTAATTTTACTATCTTTATAAATATTTTTACCACTTGCACGGCTAGTTTCTATATTATACTTATTATCCCATATTCTAGTGTTCATTTCAGGTTCAGTTTTTATTAGTTTTAAAATACCATTTTTGTCTATGCCCATTATTCTATAAGAATTACCAAAGAAAGTTATATAATTCTTTACTTTATCTCCTTTAAAAATATATCCTTCTCCATCTTGATATAATCCAGATTCTTCTGTAACAATATTTTCTTTTAGTTTATCAACTAAGCTAATAGTAGAATAATTATTACATTCTAGCTTAGCAATATAATTTAAATATCCACCATTTGTTGTTTCAACAGAGACACCATTTCTTCTAACAGAAACACTTCCCTTACAAGAACTATCATCAAGTAATTTTTCAGTAGATTTTATATATCCACTATTTACAAGAGTAGATAATTCTACAGAAAAAATTTCTCCTTCTTCCACTGGTGTTGTGTTTTTTGCATTTATGTATTTTTCTAATGCTAAAACCATTTTTTTCTCATACTCTTCATGAGTAATTTTTTTATTGCCACATCCTTGCATGATTGCTAAAAACACAATTATGAATATTGGTAAAAAAATAATAAATCCAGCAATAATTAGAAATTTTTTATCTAACCTTTTTAATGCACTTATCATAAACCCTCCTACTTACATTCGCCACTTGTTTTATCAGCACCATTAATAAAGCAACTAGCACATTTCATTATTCCCTCATCGCCAGCTACAAAACTAACTAGCAATTGAACAATTGAAATAACAAAAAATATTATTGCTGCTGTTAATAATCTTTTTACAAATATTTGTTGACTTTTTTTGATTTCATCTTCTTTTTGTGCAGTTATTCCCTTAAATAAATCTAACATACCAAAAATTACTAACAATACTGGTACTGCTATCTTTATAACTACTATAACTGTATGTATTGTATTTGCTATCTTAACATCAACCATAACTCCTGGCACTATAGCTTCACAACCAGTAATATTAGCCGCTAAAACACTTGGTACATACAATACTGTCATCAACAATACTATTAATAATAAAATTTTCTTTTTCATGCTTACCTCCTAATTACAATTATTACTTAAAAAGCAATCTATACATTCAATTATATTAGTACTACTAGCCTCGGCTACTATACTAATAACAAATTTAACAATAACAACAACAAAAAATATTATAGCAGCAACTATTAATCTTTTTACAAATAGTTGTTGACCTTTTTTTATTTCATCTTCCTTCTGCGCTGTTACGCCTTTAAATAAATCTAATGAACCCATTACAACAAGAATTACAGGTACTGCTATTTGAATTAGAGTTA
The DNA here is from genome assembly GCA_045636225.1 of Bacilli bacterium. Classification (GTDB taxonomy): domain Bacteria; phylum Bacillota_I; class Bacilli_A; order RF39; family UBA660; genus UMGS1613. The sequence continues at coordinate 20,892 of JAZTXB010000141.1, read as the reverse complement.
TAGCCATACTTATCAATTCCGGGATTTTTCTTGGGATATCAGTAACATTACCACAACTAACCAGACCTTTAACTTTCGAAGAAATTAAAGCATAACTTACTCTATCTATGGTAATGTTTGACGGACAATCACTAGATTTCATAGGTTTAAACTTATTAATTTGCTCTTTTACAATATTTCCATTTTTATCATAAATATCGTACCAATTAGCATAATCTGCATCACCATATCTATCCGTATAGAACATCACTTTGTAGTTATCATAATCACATATAATTGTTTTAGCATTAACGTTTATAGAGAACATAAAAAATGCAGCTACAATAAACAATAATATTTTTTTTATTTTCATATTTACCTCACATTTTCATCGCATTCATTTTCTATAAAACATTCAGCACATTCTAATATGTTTGTTCCAGTTCCATCCGCAACAACACTTATTAAAAATTTTGTAATTGCAAATGCAAAGAAAACTACCGCTGCAGCTAACAATCTTTTTACAAACATTTGTTGACCTTTTTTTATTTCATCTTCTTTTTGTGCTGTTATTCCTTTAAATAAATCCAATGAACCCATTATAACAAGTACTACTGGAACCGCTATTTGAATAACAGTATATGCAATACTAATAACTTTAGGCAATAAAGAAGGTATATCTGTCATAGTTCCATTACCACAACTTAAAAGCGCACTATTATCAATATTATTATATGTATCCGCAGAAACAAAACTCATTCCTACAAAAAACAAACATATAATCAGGAAAACCATATTCCTTTTTTTCATTTCATCACCCCTATAAAGCATTTACACGACAAGTATTATATTTTTTTTACCACTAATTGTCAAGTAATATTATTAAATTTCACTTTGTTGCTTTGAAAAACCTAATTTAACTAACATCTTATTAAGTTCTGGTAATCGTTTTTCTCTTTCATTTAAAGGCGCTAAATTATAAAACACCTTAACTTTTGCTTCATATTCAAAATTAGCAATATCAGTTGTGCTTAATAAACTTTGATTTAAAACAATTTTTTTATCTTTTAATCCACGCAATGCATTTGCATTAAGCACCATTAACTTTTCTAACTTTATGATAGAAGGTTCAATCAAATATAAAACTTCATGACAAAAACCTTCAGCAACAATACTATTATTTATATCAACCAGTATTACATTTTTATCTTTATGTTTATTTATTAACATACCAACTTCATTCGTAATAGTAGAAAACATTTCTTTATCCTTAAAATAAGTAAAATCAGTCTTATCAACTTCTATAGCAACAACACTATAGTTTTTACTTAATTCCTTTTTCATCATATAAACTAAACTACTCGCACCAGATTGTTTAGTAATATTTTTTATACCAATTATTCTAGTCCCATAAAATTCAGGCTGTGAAACAACTTCATTATTTGGATTCGATACAACAAATTGAGCTTGTGGATTTTGTTGTATAGGCCCCATTCCAAAATTTGAATCTAACCTGTGAAATTGAGCAACATCCCTATATGAATTTGGTGTATTATACAAATATTGAATACCTTCAATATTTTTTGTAAAATTATAAATCCCCATTGATACTAAATTAGACAAAAAAGCAGGATTGCTAGTCGCCTCAGTACCATCTAATAGTAAAATTAACTTATCCATTGGTAAAGAAATTGATAATTTTTGCAAATTCACAATATCAGTATAATTTTTTATTGCAGTAATATCAAGTATCATTCTCTGATAAAAAAAATTTTGAAAATTCGCAATTATTTCATCAGCACTAAATCCCCCATTCATTTCCTTAATAACATCTATTCCTAGATTTTCTAATAACAATTGATTTTTATTTGATATAATTACATTCATATTTTAATCCCCTTTTTAATAATTATAATTTTTACCTAAAATTTTTGTTTCACCTCTTACAGGAATTTCTAATAAACCTCCTATAAGTGGAAAATCAAAATGAATATAAGTTACAACATTATATGAATACCCTTCTTTTGCAGAGTCTTCATCATAATATACACAATAAAAATATGCATATGTATTTTCATTATTAGTCCCACATTTTTGTCTAATTTGTGTAGGAGTTGCACTACGATATCCAAATGTTCTTAAATCACCATTTAATATATCTGCTACATCACTATCATACTTGCCATATCTTTCAATAACCTCAATAATTCTATTTTTGGACTTATAAGCTTTAGAATAAGCCATTATACCCGCAAAAAAAAGTATAATTACTGAAACGAAAATAACAACTACATTTAGTAACAAGCTTCCTCCAACTGCATCTCTCACTTATATCACCTTTATTTTTAAAATTTATATAACCTATTGGTATTAGAATATATAGGAATATTTAAAATATCATGTATAACCGGTAAATTAAACATCATATTAGTTCTTATCTTATAATAAAAATATTCCCCATTATTTTCTTCACACTTATATACACAATACCCATTAGCACCTTGTTCAGATGAACTACCTTGTATTTTGCATTCGCCATCTGCATCATCTTCATCCGTTACAGCACTAGGACAATCTATAGCTACGCTACCATACCCAATAGATGCTAACTTCATACTAATTTCATTTTTAGCAGTACTATTAAAACCTTCATACTTTTCAATAGCACTAGTAATGATATTACTAACCTTATTACTTTTAAAATAAATTAGAGAAAAAGAAAGGAAAGCAATAACGATTGCTATAAAAGTTATCATTATATTTAAAGATACTGAAAATCCTATACTTTCCTTCATATTTTTGCCTCCACATAAATACTATTCTTCTACTCTAAGTTTGAGTCTTTACAAGATTCATAGTCAACAGTACCAGTACCATCTGGTGAATTACATACTCCACCTTCCCAAATTCCACCACATGCAGAACATGCAGAACTATTTTGACTACTATTCATCATATTATTTACAATTACTGTACCAACACCTAATACTATAGCTATTAATACTATTGTAATAACCGTCATATTTGCTTCTCCTGCTGCTTCTTTCATTTATTCTCACCTTCTTTCACTATATCATCTTTATTATATCACAAATTTAAACTAATTATCAATATTATATTCCCATCATTATTGTCATTGACAAGAATAGTATCAACATTACTCCTCCACCTGTAGCAAATAACATTACCATTGTTCGTTTTTCCATATTCTCTAAACGATCTTTATATTTTTGCTCACGGGCTTTGTTTTGTAATGATGAAACAGTTTTAGAAAACATCATTATTTGTTCATGTTTTTCTTCTTGAGAACCTAAACTTAAACGATATAAAAGTCTCATCATACGCATTGAATCTCTAACTGGATATTCAGTCGCAAAATCTACATAAGGTTGAATAGTTGAATCTCCTTCATCAATTTTTGAAACTAATCTTCTAAGACCAGGTCTAAATATTTCTGGTGCTGTATCTATACTTCTTGAAAGAGCTATTGGTACAGTATAATGCTGTACTAATATTTCTAAGCTTTTTAAATAATATGGAAGCATAGAATCCATATAATGTAATCTTGCTTTATAATAACTTTTTAAATTGCTATATTGACTTTTAAAAGTTACAAAACCTAATATAAAAGCAAACATTACAAACATATATGATAAATACCCAGTTATTGCCATAATAAATATTACTACAGCTGTTATTAGTATTCCATCTCTAATACGATTATAAAATAGTTGATTAACATCTAAATCTTTATCTTTATATTTTAATCTTAATAGAAATTCATAATCACTTTCCATCAATTTTCTAACAAGAGGTTTTACATCTCCTATAAAACTTTTTGTATCTATTATTTGGTTGTAAAGGGCTATAAATATTACTATAACTGCAACTATTACTAATTCCATTATTCAGCCCCCACATTCTCATTATAAAACTTAGTTCCCATAAGTAAGAAATATGTATTAACTATTACAACTAAATGTAATAACAGCTGAACATACCATAAATCCAACATAGTTTGATAAGTATCACCTAACATTATTTGCGCTAATCCTATCATTAAATATAGGATTAAACCAAATACAACAAATTTTTTATAGAAAGATGCTCTATCCATTCTATCTCTATAAACATTTTCAACAAGCATATCTATGTCAAGTGACATATTTTCAAGTGATTCACTCGAATCTTTAGAACCCTCATTTGTAATTTGAAGAAACAATTGATGCATATTTCGAATCATATGATAATCATATTTTTCATTCATATATTCTAAAGATTGATTAATAGTACCATTTTCATAAGCCATATCAATCATTACTTTTACATCTGCTTTTACAGGATCTTCAAGTACTCCAGATGCATAAACACCTTCAAGTGATTTTACAAAGCTTTGAGTAGTCGCAAACTCCATTATTACGTTTGTTGTATAAACTTGAATTTGTTCAAATACAAACTCACTATACAATCTTTTACATCTTAAATAATTTATATATGGCACTGCAAATGTAGCAATTGCTGCATATATTATTGAAATTACAATATCATAAAAATACAAGTAAGTTATTATTCCAGCACCAGCTGCAAATAATATAAGCTGACCTATATATTGCTTTGTTGTATAATCTTGATTAAGTTCTTTTATTTTCTTTTTTATTTCTTTATAAGTATATGGAGCTACTTTACTATATAATTTTTCTCCGTGAACACTTACAAACTTGTAAGCTTGTTCTCCGGTATTACTTCTATATAATATTATGAATACAAGTATTATTGCACAAATAATAAATATAATTACTGGATTCATTTTCTCTCCTCCTATTCAAAAATTATTTCATTTACTGGAGTCTTTAAAACAGTTTCTAATGTGTTTTCAACACTATTAATTTCTGTATTAGTATCTAGTTCTGGGCTTTCTCCAACATCCTCAGTTTGTTTCTCATCAACATCATTTTGTTGTTCATACTCTTCTTTAATAAAATTCGAAGGAAGCGAAACACCTTGAGCTTCTAAATACTCAATCAAATATTTACTTGGGTTTCTTCTATATATTTTCCCATCTGGTGTTTTTTTATAAAGGGTATTATATTTAGCTTCATTATCATAAGTAACATAAAACTCTGTAACTTCTGCTATTTCTCTAATAAAACTCTTTGTTGTTTTATCCTGATATCCTCTAATATATATCCCCAATTGAACATATCTATATATTGACTTTAAAAATTGTTCTATATCTTGATTTGTTTCAAGCAAACTATACATACGATTCGGTATAGATGCCGCTTTATCTGCATGAATTGTAGATAAAATATAATGTCCTGACGAAATAGAATTTCTAACCGCCATAACAGCTTCCGCACTACGAACCTCCGATAGCAAAATCCACTTTGGATTTTGTCTCATACAAGTAACTAAAACATCTGAATAACTTGCAATATTATTTGTTTTCATAGCAACAATATCCCGATTTGGATAAATTCTATCTAAATGCAATTCTAATGTATCTTCTATTGTTATAAGTTTTTCATTTTCACGAGTATTTGAAGCCAAAAATTTAACAAACTCTGTTTTTCCACTACCCGTTTCTCCACAAACTATTATATTACAATGTCCATGAACGCAAGTTATTAAAAAGTCCAATATATCTTCAGTAACATAATTTTCTTTTAATATTTTTTTCCTTTCCAATCTTATCTTTGCAGGTGTTTTACGAATAACACATGCAATTCCATTTCTTGCTATAGAATCGTGAACAAAATTCATACGAAGTTCAGCACTCTCACTATCCAAAAAAGGGTGTGCAGCATTAAAACTTTTTCCAACAACATTTGAACACTGAAATGCAAGTTTTTCCATAAAAGTATTATTTACTTCTGGATTATCTATTCTAAAAATTCCTTTTGATAGTGTTTTTAACCACACTTGTCCATTATTACTATAAGAGATATCTGTAACATCATCGTTTTCTAAATATTCTTTTAACGGACCAAAGTCCATCCCCTCAAAAATATTCTCATTCATTTTTTTACTCTACTATTTCTAAATTTTCTCCTGAATTTTCTTCTGGATTTTCTTCTTCAACAATAATGTCTTCTTCAACTGTAATTGTTTGTGCATCTATATAATCTCTTAAAGTAGCACTTGTCACTATTATATAATCTTGACTTGGAACTGTACTTCCTCTAGGCGCAATAATTAAATCCAAGTTTAAATATTCTGCCTTTTTTAATAATAGATATAAATCTTGACTAACCGCAAAACCTATCTTACTAGGAGCCCCAACAGCGTTCATATCATTAAAAATACTTTTCCCATTACCGTCATGCACAACTAAAACTTTTATATTTTTTAATAATTTACCAAACATAATAGTTCCATTTTCATCAGTTGCTTTCATATATATATCTATATAAGAATTTGGTCTTACGGAATTTCCTAGTGTAGACTCTATTCCTACACCCATATAATAACCTAATTCTCCAGATTCATGATCCAAACGTTCAATCCAATTACCAGGTATTTTTTCAGCATCTACAACCCATTCTTGATAGAAAACGCTTCCCTCGGGAATAGTAACATTCAATGTAGTATATTTGCCAATTAAATTAATAGATGAAGTAATAACGCCATTTCCAACCATACTTCCAGGTATTTCTTTATACACAACATCATCATTTGTTATCTGTGTTTCTGCATTTATTTTTCTTGCAGCAACAGGAACATTTATAGGTTGTGTTTGTTTTTTTATACTAGACGTATATCCAAAAAAAAGTATAATCAAAACAAGCAAAACCCCTAAAACTGTAACAACGTTTTTATTTGTAAAAAATTTTTTTAACCCCATAACAAAATTATTCATTTTTATTCTCCTCTCAATATTTTGTTTCTAGTATCGCATCTATATTATTAACAATATCAAATTCCACCAAATCACCTGTAGCAGTGGTTTCTTTTGTACTAGACACCCTCAAGCTTACTTTTGGTGGTTTAGTATTAATATCAAATATTTCAATGACATAAGTATTAGATAGTTCCGCACTTTCTGCAAATCTACGAATAAAGTTTTCAACGAATTTTTCCTCATCTATTTCAACTTCACCAGTATCTCTATACACAGCTAAATCAACTGCATCAAACATTGCTGCTTCAACAGTTTCTTTGAGCAAATTATAATTATGCTGATCTGTTCTTGTAGAATTTGCAAAAAACCATATTATTCCTATGGCTAAAATGCCTAAAACAATAATAGCATACCCCCACATTGCTTCTTTCAATCATATCACCTACTTTACGCGCATACTATGTTAACATTATACATATTAATTTTACCACATAATATTTTTTTTTACAATTTAAAAAAGTGAAAAAATGCATTTTTTTCACTTTTATATATCAATCCTATTCTTCCTTTTACTTATTATCATAATAGTTACACAAACAACAATTATTCCAATTAAAATAATATAATAATATTTTGTGTAAAAACTTACAATTTTATCTACTATAGTTGTCTCATATTCAACTAATATTTCATCATCTGGTATAACCTCATCCGTAGAACTATTATATTCATTTATTAATTTCTCAAAATCATCATAAGAGTAATTAACTTCTGCCCATTTTTTACACAAAGCAAAATCCCTGTTTTCTTCACATAACGGATCTAAATAATAAAAATTATAAGTCGGTAAATTATAATACTTACTACCTATTTTTATTCCCATACAATTTTCAAGAGCAGAATAAAAAGTTAACCTACCGCTAGTATTAGTAACATCTCTTACAGTTATATCAGTACCTTCAAAACCCATATAGTTTTGTTTCGTCACCGAATCAACAAAATAAAGCTGCGGTACCATATTGCTTACTGTAATATCAAAATAAGCTTTATTGTCAATTATACGATAATCATATGACAAATTTACATTTGATACATAAGATTTTAATTTAGCTATTTCTGAGTAGTCACAACCTCCATAAGAAAGCGCTTTTATATTAAAAGGAAACACAAATAAAGTTAACATCAAAGCAATAATAAAATTATTTTTTTTCATATGTCACCTACTTTAACAAATATTCATATTTTGAATTTCTAATATTAAATACTAATTTGATTGATTCTGCAGATAAAATTCCGCTGTTAACACCTATGTATACATTTTTTTTATTATTTACTTTTTTACTTTTTAATTCTTCAAACTTTGAATTTTGAACAAACCACTTATCCCCTATTTTATATTCTATAGCGCCAAAACTAGAAAAAAATTCATAAAAACTATCAAGTTTAAGCTTACTTTCATTTTTATATTCCAATGACAATCTTAAAACAGCTTTATCAAAATTTTCATTTATTGTTGGTTCAATATATTCATTTGAAATCAAGCATTCTTCCTTAGATAAACAAAAATTATACCTTATCAAAAATTTGTTTTCGATATTATAACTATCTATATTAAAAGATATCTTACCCAAAGTTTTTTCAAATTCAATAGATTCGGTAATTTGTTTTTTTATTATAATTTCATCACCAATCAAATTTTTAGGCTCTAATTTTATATTTCTTTTATTACCTTGATCATTAAAAGTAAAAAACATATCACTTGTTAAATATTTATCAGGCACTTCAAATACAAACAAATAATGTTCATATTCAGAAGTTATAACATTATTATTATAAGTATTGCCTAAATCTTTAAATTCGTTGTCATATTTTGAATCAGAATAAAAAATCGCATCTCCTATTTGTAAAGAGAAATCTTTTTTGAACAATGACACACCCTCAAAATTTGATTGTAATGAAATATCAACTATAATTAAGTTATTTTCAGTTAAAATTTTACCTTTATAATTTTCTTTTGATATTTTAGAATTATTAACAATCATATTAAATTTATTCAAATTATAGACATCGCCTTCTGTCAATATCTTTTCTCTCATTAATATGCTTGCAAAGCAAATAACAACAAGCAAAATTGCAACTCCAGTTACAGCTAAATTTATAATCAATTTATTTTCTTTATATATATATTTTAAATATCTTAACTTTCTTTTTCTTTTACTCCTAGCAGCATCTACATCAATATTTATACTTAATTCAAATTCTTCTTTATCTAAATCACTTATATCAAGTTTGGTTACATCAGAATCAAAATTAAATTTTTTAAAATTTATTCCCAATCCACGAATAATCAAAAATATAAATACAATTATTTCCACAATCATATTTAAGACAATTAAATCATGCATTAATTTAACCATTTTTATTGAAACAACAACTTTTTCCATCGAGTTTAAAAAATTTCCAGCATATATGGTTGTTATTATAACAATAAGAAATGCAAAAATTGTAAAAATATAAAAAAATATAGGTTTCTTTTTATTAAACATTATTCCTAGGAAAATTAAACAAAAAACTATCATAACAATTGGAATTATAAACAATTCACCTGAAATTAATTTTTCTGTTATAGATTGTTTTATCACACTATCATTTGAATGTATATATTCATTAAAAAAACTTAGTATATTATTGGTTCTATATATCAAAAAAGCAATTAAACCAGACATAAATATATGAATCGGTTTAAAAATTTTGATAAAAAACGCATATGGTTTCCTTAATATCATAACTAACATCCCCTCTATTATTCAATTATACAATAAAGACTTAAAAAAAGAAAGATTTTTATAAAAATTGATATAAAATTAACCTATCAATAACTTTACTTATTTTTTAAAATAAATTATAATATTTAAAGGAGTTGTAGAAATATGGAATATAACATTAACATACCAGAATTCGAAGGTCCACTTGATTTATTACTTCATTTAATAAAAAAAGATAACATGGATATTCATAATATAAATATTGAACAAATAACAAAACAATATTTAAATTACATAAATTTAATGGAAAATTTAAATTTAAATATAGCAAGTGAATATTTAGTTATGGCTGCAGAATTAATAGAAATAAAATCATCATCGCTTCTCCCAAAACAAGATATTAACGATGATGAATATGAAGAAAATTCTAAAGAAATTTTAATAGAAAAACTTTTAAATTATGAACAATATAAAAATATAACAAATAAGCTAAAAGAATTAGAAGAATATAGAGAAGAAGTTTTTACAAAAGAACCAAATAGTTTAAGTGAATTTAAAGAAGATAACTGTCAAACAGATTTAGGAGTAACTTTAACAGATTTATTAAAAGCATTTTCTGAATTTATAGAAAAAAAAGAACTTGAAAAGCCTTTAACAACAAAAATAACAAATAAGGAATATAGTGTTAGAAAAAGATGCAATGAAATAAAAAAACTTTTAACAAGGAGAAATAAAATAGATTTTAAGGATTTATTTGAAACATTTAATAAAGAATATGTTGTTGTTACATTTTTAGCTATACTATCAATGTCAAAAAACCAGGAAATTTATATTGAACAAGAAAACAATTTTAAAAATATCACAATAAAAGGAAAAGGTGAATTTTAATGGATTTTAAAGCAGTAATAGAAGGTTTATTATTTGTATCTGGAGAAGAAGGCTTATCTCTAGAAGAAATATGCAATATAACAGAAAAAAGCAAAGAAGATGTAAGTTTATTAATAAAGGAACTATTTAATGATTATAACAGTAATAATCGAGGTATTCAACTTGAATTTTTAGGCAATAAATTTAAACTTACAACAAAACCAGAACATAAAAGTTTTTATAAAAAAATGATAAATCAAGAAGAAAATTCGCCATTAAGCCAATCTGTTCTTGAGACATTAGCCATAATTGCATATAATGCACCTATTACAAGAGCAGAAATCGATAATATTAGAGGGGTAAATAGTTCATATATTATAAGAAAACTTTTAATAAGAGGTTTAATAGAAGAAATTGGCAAATCAGATGCACCTGGTAAACCAAAAATATATAATATTACTCAGAGTTTTTTAGATCACTTCGGTTTAGGTACTATATCCGAACTACCTAAATTAAATGTAGACGACCCTGATAATAACATTAATAACGAAAACGATTTATTTAAATCAAAATATTCCGAATAAAAAAGAGATTTTGCACTTCAAAATCTCTTTTTTATAATCTTGATAATTTATCTAAAATTTTATCTTTACCTACATAAGTTTTTTCTATTTTTCCGTCATTTATCTTGAACAACACTTCATCATTTAATTTTAACTCAGAAAGATAGTCTGTTATATTTAATTCTTCAGATAAATACTTTTTATTTAATGCGCTATCTAAATCAATATAATAAAAAGTTAATGTATCTTCTTTTTGAGTATATTTATTTATATAATTATTATACAGTCCTATATAGTTTGTTTCCATATATGTACTTTGATATAAGCTAGGTTTTGTTGCTAATACATAGTACTCTTCTTCACTACGATTTAACAATTGACTTAATATTATTTTTGATGAATCTATAACTGATACCGGAGTATTTTCTTCATTTCCTCTATTTTTTATAAGAAATGTTGTTAAAAAATAAAATGCTCCAAATACTATTAGTAAAATAAATAAAATTTTAATCATACTTTTAATTGAATAAGTTTCTTCTTGTACTACTTTTGTTTCTTTTTGTTTTTTTCTTACTTTTGCTACTTTCATCCCCATCACCATGTATTATTATAACACGTTTTTATGCTTTTTCAATTAAAATTTAAACATTTGTCATTTTTTTGTTATTTTCCCACAGGTTGAACACCTATTGATTGTGCAACAGTTAACAGTTCATCCACAGACATCGTGTCAGATATTACTGAATATTCTACACCATTGCTAATCCAAGACACTGATGTATCCGTCATCGAACCAATAGTATCTAAAATTAAATATGGATCTCCATATACATAACTTTCTTTTTCGTTAGATAAAGAATTTTCTTGAATAAGTATAAATTGTGACTCTCCTGAGAATGTTAATATTACCCTTTCACCATTTTCTGTTTCTATTACATCTTGAGAAGTTAAATATGTTTCTGCGGGTACATACATAGGATATACAATTTCCTCAATATTAAACGTATCTAATGTTTCTTTTGAAGAATCCTTTTCTTCATATTCATTAATTTCAAAGAAATCAGATTTTAATTCAATATCATATTCAATATTAATAATTTCTAAATTCATTTTTACATTATCACTTTTATCTAAAACCTCAACCTTTGTTATATCTCCATTTGAATCAAAATAAACATTTTGTTTTACAAAATTCTTTTCATTAGAATAATTTACAGAACTTATTATTTTATAAGATTTTTCTTCTTTTACAAAAACTCGATTATCATCTTTTTCAATATCAGATATTATAGGTTGTAATAAATAAATCTGTGAATTATTATAAGGCCAATCGCTTTGAAATTTAAAACTTTTATTTAATGATGGTGTTAAAACATATACTGCACTTGAATTTTTTAAAATTATTTGTTTATGATTATTTTCTTTATTAATTAACTCCACCTTAAACTTATCTTCCTTTTGATAGGTTGATATAATATCATAGGAAAATTTTTCCTCATTTCTATATATGTCTAAATTAGCTGTTATTTGATAACTTTTCACAGATGAAATTTTTTTATTTAAATCATTAATTAAATCCTTATCATCAAATTTAGAACATCCTAACAACATAAAAATACAACTAAAAAATAATACTATTTTTTTCATTTTCCACCTCATTTTCAATTAATTATATTGTTTTTTTTTATTAATATGAATAATTTTAAAAATTTTGTAAAATATAAAAATGTTAGAAAGGATGATTTTATGGAAGGATTACAAAAAACTTGCCTTATCTTCTCTATAATCGGTGCTATAGTTTGGGGATTAATCGGATTTTTCGATTTTAACTTGGTTGCTTGGATTTTTGGAGATTCTATTATTTCAAACATTATTTACATAATAGTTGGAATTTGTGGATTAATAAATATAGGCATATTATTTAATCATATTGAAGCAAAATAAAGAACTCAATTGAATTTCTCAAATTGAGTTCTTTTTATCTATCGTTTGCTAATAACAATTGTTGTCTCTGTTCTTTTTGCTCTATAAATTGCAAGTGGATTAGTTCCTTTTACAATAATCTCTTTAGTGTATGTTCCTTCTGTTAAACCTTCTAAGTCAACATAAACTTTAATATCTGATTTATCTATAGATGATAAAACCGAACTTGCACCTTGTACTTCAACTGTTATAAAACCATTTTCATCATCTAAAGGTTGAGCTATTAAACCCTCTCCAACATTTATTCCTGTCAAAGGAATATCAAATTTTATTGGTTCTGTTGAAGAGTCTGTTATTTCTAATGAGACAGTAACAAAATTAACGCTTATAGATTTTACTCCTACTGGTTTTTTTATTTCAACTTTAAAACTAGAATTTTCTTTAATATCTGATACATCAACTTTAACATCAATTCCATTTATTTCTTCTAAAGTTTCAGTATCACCATATATAGTAACTTCATTTTCACTGAACGAATAACTACCAATCGCTTTTCCTGTTGATAATGTTCCTTCTGAAACAAAATTTAAAGGAACTACCTTAGATGGTGAAGCTAAATCAATTTCAGCATTAACTTTCGCCGGCACAAACTCTACATCAACAATATTGCCCTTTACATCATATGCTTTTAAATCAATATTATTTATTGTTTGAGTACCAGCTTCTTTAGAGGATAACTGTTCTAAATCAATTAAAGCTTTAACAGTAGTTACCTGTTCTATTTTATATTCGGCTCCTCTAATAGTAACTTCAGAAGCATCTAATTTTACACTATTAACAACAAGTGTACTATCTAATTTCTCTGAATTTACTAAATCATACGTCAATGTTCTCGTATCTGATACTTTTTTATAAATTATTACTGTTGCCATACTAGGATTAACACTATACTCTATTCCAGATAACCCCTGTTCATACTCTATATTAACTTTATGTGTTCCAGGCGTTAATCCAGTCAAATCAACAGTAACGCCATTATTAGATGATTGTTTTGCTATATAAAGATCTGCTTTACTACCTATTAAAGTAACATCAACAGTCTCAGGCAATCCTTCCACAACATATTGTTCTTCATTGTATTTTACATTTATACTTTGTTCTTTTAATACTTCTGCAGATTGACTAGAAAATGTTATTATTTTTCTATCTACAACTATAAAAATAACTATCGAAAAAAACAATGATAAAAACAACAATGTAGTAGACTTTGATAACCAAGTTTCAAAATACTTATTTGGTTTACTAAGGGCCTGTGTTATTTTAAAAACTAATCTTGTAATTGGCATTATAATATGTCTATCAAACAAATTAAAAATTGACTTAAAAAAATTAATTATCTTTTTCATCAGTTTTATCCTCCACTTCTTCTACTACTAGTGCTTTTTTAGGACTTAACTCATCTAACAATATAATTTTTATTTCATCTGGAGTTAAATTATAATGCAATTGTCCTCCAACAGCTACAGATAATCTTCCAGTTTCTTCTGATACTATTAATGATACACAATCAGTTAACTCTGATACTCCCAATGCTGCCCTATGCCTTGTTCCTAATCGTTTTACTACTTTAGCATTCTCACTAATTGGAAAAATTGCTCTAGCGCAAGTAATTTTATCTCCCTGAATTATAACACCACCATCATGTAATGGGTTATTTGGAAAAAATATTGACATTAACAAATCACTAGATATATCAGCATATATTTTTTTAGCTTTTTGAATATAATCATTCAAACTATTATCTCGTTCTATTACAATTAGAGCTCCTGTTCTAGTTTTTCTTAATGAATCCATTGTATTTACAATTTCATAAACGATTTTTTCTCTTTCATCTACAGTAAGAACTTTATGCCTTCCCAATAGTTGACTACGTCCTAATTGTTCTAATACATTTCGAATTTCTGGTTGAAATATAACTATTAAAGCCAATATTCCCCACTCTATTACATAATCGAGTAAGAATCCAATAGTAACTAAATCAAACCAGTCACTTACTATCTTTAAAAATAATATGAAAACAATTCCTTTAAATAATAAAACCATTTTCAAATTTTTACTTAAACTTTTCAAAATAAAGTATAATACTAACCATACAATTAAAACGTCGATTAAATTTTTTATTAAGTCTATTAAATTATCAAAAGCCATACACATCTCCTCTATCCTTACAATATTATAACATATAAATTTTAAAAAATAAATTAATTATAAGATAAAATAAAAAAAATCCTAAAAGGATTTTATATACAAACAATTGGTGGAGAATAAGGGACTCGAACCCTTGACCCCCTGCGTGCAAGGCAGATGCTCTAGCCAACTGAGCTAATTCCCCAACAAATTACTCATATAATATACCATTAAAATTTATTCATGTCAATACTTTTTTTATTTTTTATTTGTTTAATGAATTTTAGTACAAACTTGAGGATCTGGTTCATAAAAACAATGATTCTTATATTTTCCAGAATTTCTTTGCTCATACCAAGTAGGCCTACATGAATTTCCTTGAACAGGTGCATAAAACCATAATGCATTTGTTGCAGGATAATAATATTCACCTTTCAATACCCTATTTGCTAAATTTCTCTCTTGTGTCGTTGGATTACTAAAAAACAACGGACTATCGATTCCAGAAAAACCACCTGGATTCTGATAAATCATATCATTAAGTGTTACTATATTAGAAAACGTTAAACAATTAGCTAATACTC
Source organism: Bacilli bacterium (assembly GCA_045636225.1). GTDB lineage: Bacteria > Bacillota_I > Bacilli_A > RF39 > UBA660 > UMGS1613. The sequence continues at coordinate 5,183 of JAZTXB010000141.1, read as the reverse complement.
TATTCACACCAACATTTCCAACCATTAACATTCCTAAGTTTCCTTCTCCAAGCGCCTCTGCTCGCATTAATCGTGCTAATAAATCCCTTTCGTTTGACGTATAATTAATTATAGACATACTAACTCACCAATATATATTATGATATTTTATTAAAATTTGTGCTATTTTAAAGATAAAGTGCATTTTTTATGCACAATTTAATTAATTTTGTTGACAAGCACAAAATAGTATGTTATAATCATTTTTGTCAAACGAGTTTTGGAGAAATACCCAAGTCTGGTTGAAGGGACCGGTCTTGAAAACCGGGAGGTCGGCGACGGCGCGGGGGTTCGAATCCCTCTTTCTCCGCCATTTATTTGTTTGAAATTCATATCGCGGGATAGAGCAGCTTGGTAGCTCGTTGGGCTCATAACCCAAAGGTCGTTGGTTCAAATCCATCTCCCGCAACCATAAAAATGGTCCCGTGGTGTAGCGGTTATCACGTCTGCCTGTCACGCAGAAGATCGCGAGTTCGATTCTCGTCGGGACCGCCATTTTTTTTGGCTCCATAGCTCAGTCGGTAGAGCAGAGGACTGAAAATCCTTGTGTCGCTGGTTCAATTCCCGCTGGAGCCACCATTTATAAAATTCACGTGGCATGCGCTCGTAGCTCAGCTGGATAGAGTGTTTGGCTACGAACCAAAAGGTCAGGGGTTCGAATCCCTTCGAGCGCACCATATTTATCGGGAAATGGCTCAACTTGGTAGAGCACTTGGTTTGGGACCAAGGGGTTGCAGGTTCAAATCCTGTTTTCCCGACCATTTAAATACTACAACACTATATGTGTTGTTTTTTTGTCCCAAACCATTTTCTCACTAATACGCTCTATTATAGAGCTTAGAAAGATCTTTTTCTAGTATATCAAAACTTGTGCCATGGTCATGAATTTGCCCTATTTTGTCTCCCTTAGTTCTAATGTTAAGTTTAAAATTAATTCTTATAATTCCATCACTTAATAATTCTATAAATTTTTCAAAATTTTTTAAACAATATATGCTTAAATCATAATATTTAAAATACTCAAAATCATCAACATTATTTTTTTTAGAATATGCATGTATTAGCGCCAAATACTTCAACTTCCTATTAATCTTTTCTTCAAGATCTCGGAAATCCCAATAAACTTCTCTTTCTATTAAATCTCCTTTAATATTATATATTGCTAAATATATTTTTGCTTCTTCCGTTTGAATATCTAATTTAAAATAATATTTAGTCCCAATTTTATTTTTTATATTGCCATATACGGAATTGTTTAAAACTTTATATTTTCTTAAAATTTTATGTGGATAACCATACGTATCTTTAATTCTTTCAACTTCATGATAATATTTTCCTTCCGGCTTGCAGCTAAATAAAGTAATATACGATTTACTATTACTTCTTTTTGTTTTTATCCCTATTCCATTATAATCTGGTATTTCAAATTCATTATTTTCAATACCTAGTAAACGTTCTAATGTCAATCCTACGCCACTATTATTTTTATTCACACTTTTAACCCATCCCATATTTTTTATTTTTTTAAATTTTGAATGAAAGTCATATAAATCTTTCTGCATTTTTTCCTCCTATATATATCATTCTATTTTTTATAAAAAAAATCCTTTTAATTTTGACTTTTTTTATAAAAAAATTTACAACATATTATACAAATGTTATAATATATTTGGTGATAGCATGAAAAAAGAAATTATTAACAATATGAAAAAGCATGAAATAAATCTTTCAGAATTTGCAACTAAAGAAACCGACGCAATAAGATTTGAAATACAGCAAAAAGATTTTAGAACTGAATTTTTTCGTGATATAGATAAAATTTTATATTCCCTATCCTATATTCGTTATGTTGATAAAACCCAAGTTTTTAGTAATAGTGAAAATGATATGATCAGCAAAAGAATTAGTCATGTACAAATGGTAAGTAAAATCGCGAGAACAATAGGAAGAGCGCTAAGCCTAAACGAAGATTTAATTGAAGCCGCTAGTCTTGGACACGATTTAGGACATGTACCTTACGGACACGAGGGAGAAAAAATATTAAATGAAATAAGTTTAAAATATAATGAAGGATATTTCTCACATAATGTTCAAAGTGTAAGAACACTAATGAATATTGAAAACAAAGGATGTGGAAATAATATAACTCTACAAGTTTTAGATGCAATATTATGTCATAATGGAGAAATGATTCAAAGTATATATGCTCCTTCAAAAAAGTCTAAAGAAGAATTTTTAAATGAATATAACGAAAGTTACAAAAATAAAGAAATATTAAAAAAAATAAAACCGATGACATTAGAAGGCTGTATAGTAAGAATAAGCGATGTTGTTGGATATATTGGAAAAGATGTAGAAGATGCGATTAGATTAGGAATTATTACACAAGATGAAATACCTAATAATATAATTTTAACATTAGGTAATACAAATTCAAAAATAGTAAATACAATAGTAAATGATATAATAAAAAATAGTATTGATAAGAATTATATAAAAATTTCAGAAGATGTTTTTAATGCATTAAAAGACTTAATAAATTTTAACTATAAACACATATATGAAAAAGCAAACACAAAACAACAATTAGATACAATAAAATTGATGTTTAATAATTTGTTTGAATTATATTATAAACAAATAAAAAATAAAAAAACAAGTGAAGATATTTATACATTATATTTAAACGAAATGGATGAATCATATTTAGAAAACAACTCTACAGCAAGAATTGTTATAGACTATATAGCAGGTATGACAGATAATTTCTTTAATTATCAATATAATAAATATTTTGGAAAATAAAAGTTTAAGGATTTTTCCTTAAACTTTTTTGTTTTCCTATTTCAAAATTAATAGTTCTCTCTTCTTTACATGCCTCTTTTGCAATTACCCAAACCTTATTTCCTATTTGATATCTTTTTTTATTTGATACACCTATTATTGCACGTTTGTCATAATCATAACAATATTTATCATCTAGTATATCTTCTAACTTTACCTTACCTACTATATTTTCACTTGTTTTAACCATCATACCATTTGAAAAGATTTCAGTAATAATCGCATTATACCCTTCTCCTATATGTTCTTGCATATATTCTGCCATATCCATGGCTAAAACCTCATCCTCTATCAATTTTGCAGTTCTTTCTGCTGTTGATGCTTTCTCACAGATAAATTGAAGCTCCTTTTCTAATGCCTTAATACTTTCTTCAGAATAATCAAACGTTTCAATTTCATCTGTTATTGTATGAATCATAAAATCTATTATTCGTCTTATAGGCGCTGTAAAATGACAATATCTCATTAATTGTAAAGCAAAATGGCCAACATTAATTGTTGAATATCTAGCTTTTTTTGTTGCCTTTAATAACATAGTTCTAACAATATCGGCCTCTTCAGTATTTTTTACCTTTTCTAAAATGAAGTTTATTGTAGTTTCATCTATATTATTAAATTTTGGAATTTTAATTCCTGATAATCTCAAAATTTTTATAGCTTCTTTTATACTTTCTGGATTTGGAGCTTCTTGAACTCTATACATAAAAGGTAACCAAGAATAATGTTCCGCTACTGTTGTTCCTGTAATTAGCATACAATTTTCTATAATACGCTCTGCTATTCCATCCCCACGTTTAACAAACGCTTTTGTTTTTCCAAACTCATCAATTTCTTTTTCTGTATCATGTAATTCAAAGTCTATACAATTTCTTTTCAATCTCGTTTTTTCAAATACATTATCATTTAACTCTTTTAACAATTTTAATTGCTCTATATGTTCTTCATACCCATCTATTTTTTCTCCAGATAATACTTTATTAACTTCACTATATTTCATTTCTTTTCTAGATTTTATTACAGATTTATAAATATTATAATCAACAAGTTTACCTTCTAAATTAAACTCCATTTCACAAGTTTTAGCAAGTCTATCCACACCTTGATTCAAAGAACAAATACCATTTGAAATTTTTGGAGGAAATAACGGATTACATGTATTGCCAGGATAATAACTAGTACAACGTTCTATAGCTTCCTCAAATAGTTTTGTACCTCTTTTTACATAATGATTTATTGGGGAAATACATACATATAATTTAATATTTCCATTAGATAATTTTTCCGCATAAATTGCATCATCTCTATCTTTAGTTTCATCACAATCAATTGTAATAATTGCCTTGTCCCTTAAATCAACTACTGAACTAATCTCTTCTTCACTTACTTCTGTTGGAAGTTTATTAGCTTCATTTAATGCATCTTCTGAAAAATCAACAGGAATATTGTATTTTGCATATATCATCTTTATATCAGTATTCGCATCATTTTTATGTCCAACCACTTTTGTAATTGTTGCATCATATTCTCCATCATTTTTATTTACTCCAACATTTACTAAAACAATTTCTCCATCTACTAACCCCTTTAATTCATTCCTATTTACATTTATTGGAACATACTCATTTCTATTATATGGCACTAATGAAGCACTAAAACCATTACCGATTACTTCAAATAAAACATTACCTGTTTTTCTCTTTAAAACTTTAAATACTTCACCACTAAAATAATCTTTTCGTTTTCCTTCTATAGCACTTACCATAACCTTATCACCATTAAGCGCACCATTTAAATCGCAATTTTCAATTAAAATCACATAACCATCCTTAGTATGTACAAAACCAGTACCACTTTTATTTATTTGAATTTCTCCGTATGCATAACCTAAATTATTTAAAAAAAGTCTATACCCCTTTTTTTTATCAAAAAACAAACATCCTTCTTCCACCAATGCATTCAAGGCACCATAAAAAAAGTCTGTTTGTTCTTCACCTTTTATATTTAGAATTTTTTTTAATTCAATCTCACTTATAAAATGATTATTTTCAGTAAAATATTTTTTTATTTGTTCTTTAACATCTAACATACATAAACACCCCGTTAGTTTTAGTTTATCATAATATAATACCTAAATCAAGAAATATTAATGTAATTTTTAATTTTCGTGAATTTTCATTTGGAAGTCCGTTTTTTTAATAAAAGCGGAAATAAGTCTGAATATAGTAAAATATATAGTGTTTCTTTGCTTAGAAGGAGGAAATAAAAATGAAAGAATGGAAACACTTAAACATTGAACAAAG
>JAZTXB010000140.1:0-1941 GCA_045636225.1 Bacilli bacterium | reverse complement strand
AATATATCATTAACTTCTGAACTTAAATATTCTTGATCACATAATAAAAATGGACAATTAAATATTTCTTTTAACAAACATTCTTTATAACTTGTTTTTTCCTTATTAATAACTAAACCATAATTAATATCTTTATCAAATAAAGATATTATATCCTTTTCTGTTATTACTCCACTCTTCAAGTTTTCAGAAATAATTACTTTAGTCTGTTCTATTTTTAATAATTTTATCTTTTTACTATTTGTTAATTTACTCATAATATCACCTCGAGTGAATGTATTTTAGCACATATCTCATATTTAGTCAAATAAAGAGACTTTTTTAAGTCTCTTATAATTTTACATTTATTACTGGGCGTACGCCATACGCAGTATCGTTAGTAGATGCTGAAAATAACCCACCTACAGTATGTATCGCCCAAGCAGAAGCTTCACTATATGACGAAATAAGCCAGTATCCATCTATCCCACTTATTATATTTTCTTGATATGGATGACCTACAACATCACTTGCATCATATAGATAATCTATTAAATATACTGGGCATGAGCCTATCACTCCAGATTCACATCCTTCTTCAGTTACTTCACTATAATATGGCATTCTTGCTTTTAAGTTAGTATAAGTTGCTGAGGCAGTTGTGCCATCTCTCTTTATTATTTTTGTTATGTTGTTTTCAGTTTTTATAATTCCATAACCATATCCACTAGTTAAATTATCCTCTTCATCATTATAATTCATTTGAATATTTGGTATATTACTCCAATCCTTTGTCGCATTATATATATGATCCATCGCTGTAACTGGGCCATATGTAGTATCAGATTCAGCTAGTGCATACCATTCAACTTTACATTTGTCTGTTTTATTTGCATCCGTTGGAGTCCCATCTTCACATATATTTCTATCCATTATTAAGTTTGTTGTTTCATCTAATTCATGTGATAATACATAGAAATTATATTTTTCAGTTTCATTTACTCTACATAGATACTTCGAACCAATTTCATTTGGTTTACCACTTAATAGTGCGCAAACATCAATTTCGCCATATTCATAATCATTAACTAACTCATCATCAACAGAACATTCAGATAAGTAAACCTTACTTCCTTCGACACTAAAAGTATCACATTCTACTTTATTTCCATCATAGTTTATATAATCTTTTATATCTTCATAACTTGTTGCAATAGTTTTATTAACTAATTCATATTCTAGAGTAGCTTGTTCTACTGCCCTACCATATAATTCTATGCTAGCTTCATTAGTTGAACGAGTACTATTATTTATTATATTCATTACTATAGGAACCGCTATTGTAGAAATTACTGCTAATACTATAATTACTGCTAATAATTCTATTAAAGTAAATCCTTTTTTCATATATACACCTCTTTAATTTTTATTTTGTATTAAGTGATTTAGTTTGTGTCGTTATAAATTTTTCTATCTTTTTATTAATTTCAAAAGTATTTTTTACAATATATACATCAAAAAATAAGGCTTATTACATATTGTCTTTTGAAAAATCATATCCCCAATTTTTTAATATTTCCTGTGCCTGCTCTTCTGTAATGCTTTCTATGAGTTCCCAACATCCTTGTCCTAAACAAATTGCTCTTGCATAGGATTCATACTCTGCTCCAAGTTCTCTCCACACCAAATCATTCTTTTGAATTATCTGCATCAATCCCTCAGAGTTAATAAGGCACTCATATTTTTCGTCATAATAATAATGCTTTCGCTTCATAACATTTCTCCTCTATTTCGCTAAAATTCGACACTCTTTACTATTCTCATATTAAGTCTGAATCGAAAACTTCACTTTCTTGAACATAATTATACCAAAAAACAAAGGTCATTACAATAAAAATAATCCCCACGCAGTGCATGGGGATTAAAGAATTAAAATACCGAAATAACAAGTACCACAATGAT
>JAZTXB010000139.1:0-11601 GCA_045636225.1 Bacilli bacterium | reverse complement strand
AATTTTACCTATGAATTTTAATTCTAATTTATTTAAATAAGGTATTGCATCATTTATTAATTTACTACTGATTATACATTTTTCTATTGGTATTATGTTATATGTTTTATTTTTATAAAAACCAATATTTTCTTTTACTTGAAAAGTAACTTTATTTCTATAATAAAAATTGTTATCACATTGTATAATATTATTAATCTTAATATTTTTACCTAAATATCTATTGATTATATTTTCGATTTTATCTTGTTTAAATTTTAGTGTATCATCGTAATTTATATGAAGTAAATCACATCCACCGCAAGAATCAAAATAAGGGCACTGGCTAACTATTCTATTATTAGCTTTTTTTATAATTTTTTTTATATCTGCCTCTATAAAATTCTTTTTTTCTTTTGTTATAGTAATATCAACAATTTCATTTGGTAATGCATTATCTACAAAAACAATTTTACTGTTTAGTCTTCCAATACCTCTACCATTATGATCTAATGAAGTTATTTCTATCATAAAACCACCAAATAAATTATATCATTTTATTTGGTGGTTGTTGAAGTTAATTTTAAAATATTATATAAGTTTTTATAAGTTTTACTATTCTTAGACAGATTTAATAATTTTTTCATTATTATGTTTTTATTTTTTTCTCGTTTTCCAAAGCATTCAAAATAAATATAGTTTAATTTTTCTGAGCTAATATTTTTTAATTCTTTAATCACAAATTGTTCTTCTTTAATTTGATTTCGAGTTTTTAATACATTTTTTATTTTTCCTAAAATTTTAAAATTAATATTTTTTTCTTTCAATTTGTATGTAGTTTCAAGTATTTCTAGTTCTTCATTGATTAATAATGAGGACTTATTTATACTTTTACCATTTTCGTTAAATTCAATGGCTATTATAGTATTGTTATCACAAAATAATGCATAACTTTTATTTTTTATTGATTTGTTCCAAATAGTACATTTGTTATATATATCTTTAAATGTATTTTCTTCTAGTTGTATATTATGACTAATTATATTTGTTAGATTTTCTTCTGTCGTTTTAAAAACAGGAATTGATTTTATATGAACAAGTTTATCGCTTCTATTCCAATCAAAAAAATCGTATAACTCTTTATTAAAATTTAAATATATATCATAGATATAATTCATGTTTTCCTCCTATACTAATAGATAAGTACATAATTATAATGCCCAGTAGTGTATTTATACACTCAATCCTTCTAATAATAAAATTAACAAAATCTATAAAATTATACCCAATAGTGAGTAAATTTAAATAACATATTATGTAAACACATCCTATTGTAGTAAGACCAAATCCAAAGAGAAATAAAAAAATTCTAAAAAACATAGTTTCACCTAATAAATTTTATTAAATTATTGTTTTTTTATTTATTAATTTTCTTAAATGTTATATAATTAAATAGGTGATAGAATGGAATTATTAAAATATATATTTTTAGGATTTATACAAGGAATGACTGAAACTATACCAGTATCTTCTAGTGGGCATTTAATGATTTTTAAAAAAATACTAGATGTTAATGTTGATTTTGATACAATAGCAATTCTTACTAATTTCGGGTCATTAATAGCTATTATAATATTATTTTGGAATGATATAGTAAAATTAATTAAAGGTTTTTTTAGTTATTTAAAAAACAAAGATAAAGAATCAAAAGATGAATATAAATATTGTTGGATGATAGTTCTTGGTTGCATTCCAGCAGGTCTTATGGGGCTTTTAGTAAGTTATTTTGATGTGTTTGATAAGATAGAAAATAATATTAAGATAGTTGGGATATCATTAATAATAACATCAATATTATTGTTTGTTATTAGAAATTTTAAAGGTAAAAAAAATGATAGTAAGATAGGAGTTAAAGAGGCTCTTACTGTTGGTTGTTTCCAAATACTTGGACTTTTTCCAGGGATAAGTAGAAGTGGTTCTACTATAGTTGGAGGAATGACTCAAGGATTAAAAAGAGATACTGCATTTAAGTATTCATTTATGTTATATATACCAATGAGTCTTGCAGCAATGGCACTTGAAATAACTGATTTAAACATAGAACCAAGTTTAATTATTTATTACATTATATCTGTAGTTGTGTCACTTGTAGTAACTCTTTTAGTAACTAAATGGTTTAGAAAAATCGTTAATAATGGTAAGTTAATTTATTTTTCAGCTTATTGTTTTATAGTTGGATTACTTGTAATATTATTTTTATAAAATCACTTTATATTAAAGTGATTTTTTTTGTAATTAAAATAAGAAATATGTGATATAATTTAAGTAGGAGCGGTTTATATGGTTAGGAAGTATACAAATCATTTAAAACATATGTTAATTCATTTAGTGTCATTTATTATTAATTACTTGCTTTTTATTTGTTTAATATCTTTTTTTGATAAAAGTGATGTAATAAGCATTCAAATAATAAATTTGATAGCATGGATAATTTCTATGATGTTTATATTTTTTGTGGATAAATTATTTGTTCCAGATTTATTAAATGAGCATAATAGTAGGGAATTATCAAGTTTCATACTTATTAGAACACTTAGTTTAATAATAGAAGTAGTTATATTATTTATTTTTGTGAGTATATTTAGATTTGATTATAGTAATGTTAAATTAATAAGTCTTATTTTATTATTCTTTTTTAATCATTTTTATGTAAGCCGTGTTAAATTTAATTAATATTTATTAAATATTTTATATATTGATTATTTTCAGTAAAAAAACAACTTTTACAAAAAAAGTTGTTTTATTTTGTCTCGAAGAATTCGAGGTTTCTATCAATCTGGTGCGGTGAAACCACAGCTTACGAACGTTGTTCTCTTTCTATTAATATTATAAATTATGAATTAAAAAAATGCAATATTAATTTTAATCAATAAACATAAATCAGTATTTTGTTTTTAATTAATTATATGCTATACCATAGAAAGGAGGCAAAAAAATGATTGATTTAACAGAAGAACAAATAAAAGAAATAGCAGATAAATTCCCTGAATCTTTAATTAATTTACCTAATCAATATCAGCTTTCTGAGAAATCTTTAATAATACTTGCAAAAGTTATACAAGAAAGAGCAAAAGAGCCTCCAACATTAGATCATTTAATTAATACAATTAATACAAGTAAAAAAGAATTAGGTGAACAAATTGATGAAAAACAAAGGGATGCAATGGAGATTCTTATAAAAGAAGCATCTAAACTTTGGGAACATACTGATTTTTTCTCACATGCTGATCTTCCAGATAGTGTTATCAATCAAGAAGATAAAAACATAAAGAAAAAATAAGAAAATTTTAAGAAATTTTGAATATATTTCAAAGTTTCTTTTTGTTTCATACATAAATATAACTATTTCATACATAAATCATTCAATTTATTTATAATTAAATTATAATATTTAAACTTAATTTAATTGACAAATTGTCTTTAAAAATTATACAATTATGTTGTAGATAGATAATTTGTGAAATGGGGGTATATCATGGAACAATTTGAGAAAAAGGGATTATTAGAATTAAGAAAACTTAGTTTAGATGAATTAAAAAAATATTATGTTGAATTAAGAAAATATGAATTTGATAATTCAGTGCCATTAAAAGGAATTAAACTAAGACAAAAAATTCATAAGTTGTTATTAAGTATAATTAAAATAGACAGAGTATTAGCTAAAGAAAAATTAATAATAGTTGATGATAAAAGAGAAAAAACAGATAAACCAATTATTTATGCTTGTACTCATATAGGTGGTAATGACATACAAAGGACATTTGAAGCGATTAAAGACCATGCATATTTATTTTTAGGAGATCCGGAAGGATTATATAAGGATATTTCAGGTTTATTATTATATTTAAATGGTGTTATTTGTATGGAAACTGGTGTAAAAAATGATAGATATATAGCCAAAGAAAGAGCTATAGAATTATTAAAAAATGGTGGACATTTATTAATATATCCAGAGGGTGCTTGGAACATAACTGAAAATCTACCAGTTATGAAATTATATACAGGTACTATTAAAATGGCAATGGAAACAAATGCAGAGATAATACCTATTGCAATAGAACAATATGATGATACATTCTTTGTAAATATAGGTAAAAATATAAGGGTTAATAGTAATGCCTCTGTGAAAGAGCAAAATTTAGATTTAAGAGATGCATTAGCTACTTTAAAATGGGAAATTTGGGAAGGTAGAGGAATGCAACTTAGACAAAGCATAAATCAAAGTTTTGTAGATAGTTTTAAACAAAGTATAGTTGATAAATGTGAATATGGATTTACAATAGATGATGTATATGTGACAATGTACAAAGATGAATGTGATATTGTACATGAGCAAGTATTACCGTTTATAAAACCAAAGAGTCTTTCGAAATAAGACTCTTTTATTGTAAAAAAAATAATTTAATGATATACTAAATTAGAGGTAGATGATATGAATACAATACTATTGCCATTGGCTGCGATTTTTATTTCAATGTTATTATTGATAGTCTTTTTTACAAAGAAAAATATGCCTAATAAAGAAACAAAAATTTATTCTAAAATGTTAGTTGTAAATTTTTTTTATTCGATTTTAGCTGTAATTACATTTGTTGTAGCTAAAGTATTTAATAATAACTTTTTTGTAGGATATCTTCAAAGAATATATATGATTTTAATGTTATTATTGATATTATATATAATAATTTATAATGTAGCTATAATTGAATTAAAAGAGAGTAAAGAAAAGAAAATAAATTTATTCTTATATTTAATTTTTATAATATCTTCAATTTTGATATTTGTTACACCTTTAAATGTAATTAATCATGGAGATATACTTGATGGTAATGGTTTATCATATGAGATAACATTATATGTAACTATTTTATTCTTTGTGTTTGTAGTATTGTCTTCAATTTTTATATTTTTCAAAAAGAATAATTATTTTTCAAAGGATATTCCGTTTATTTGCTTAATTATCTTATACTTAATTGGGTTAGTCATTAGAAATTATTATCCATCAGTTATGTTTGAAAATTTCTTTTTCTCATTTGTACTTTTAATAATGTATTTTACAATAGAGAATCCAGATGTAAAGATGATAAATGAATTAGAATATGCTAAAGACATGGCAGAAAAAGCAAATAGAGCTAAGAGTGATTTCTTAAGTAGTATGAGTCATGAAATAAGAACACCCCTAAATGCTATTGTAGGGCTTTCAGAATGCATTAAAAATAGTGATGATATGGAAGAGATACATGAAGATGCTAATGATGTAGTAATGGCTTCAAATAACTTACTTGAAATAGTAAATGGAATATTAGATATAAGTAAAATAGAAGCTGATAAAATGGAAATAATTGAAACTAATTATAATCCTGTAGAATTATTTGAAGAAATAACAACTATAGCTAAAACTAGGATAGGCGAAAAAGAAATAGATTTAATTTGTCATTTTGCAGAAGATATACCTAATACTTTATATGGGGATAAAGGTAAATTAAAACAAATAATAACTAATGTATTATCTAATGCAGTTAAATATACTGAAGAAGGACATATTAAATTTAATGTTAGTTGTATTAATGAAAGAGATAAGAGTAATCTACAAATAATAATAACTGATACTGGTAGAGGTATTAAACCAGATCAAATAGACAAAATATTTAATAAATTTGAAAGAGCAGAAGAGGATATGAATTCTACTATAGAAGGTACTGGATTAGGACTTGCAATAACTAAATCATTAGTTGAAATGATGGGTGGAAAAATATTAGTACATTCTACGTATGGTGAAGGTTCTAAATTTACTATATTTGTAGAACAAAAATATTATAAATCTGAAAGTAATACCAAAGTAGTTAAAGATGAGAAAGTAAGTTATAGTGATAAAAAGGTATTAGTAGTAGATGATAATAAATTAAATATTAAAGTTGCTAGTAAAGTGTTAAGTGAATTTGAACTTAATATAGATAGTGCTGATAGTGGATTTAGTGCTATAGAAAAAATAGAAGATAATGAACACTATGATATTATATTTATGGATATAATGATGCCTAAAATGAGTGGTGTAGAAACATTAAAGAAATTAAAAGAAATAGATGGTTTTAATACTCCGGTAGTTGCACTTACAGCAGATGCTATGGAAGGTAAATCTACTAAATATATAGAAGTAGGATTTAATGATTATTTATCTAAACCAATAAATAAAGATGAACTTAAAAGAGTGTTAAATAAATGCTTAAATGGTAATATTGAAATTGAAGAAGAAAAAATATCTGAAGAGGATCCACATATTCATAGAGTAATACCTATAACAGATGAAGATATAGAAATGCTAAATAAAAAGTTAGCTGAAGATTTAGCAAAACAAAAAGAACAAGAAGAAAGAGAAAAAAATAATATATGATTGTATTTGTAGGATGTAGTAGTTCTAATGATGTAGAAAAATATTTATTTTGAAGAAACTAAAAAATTAGCAAATATTTTATGTGAAAATAATTGTACTTTGCTTTTTGGATCATCTGACGAAGGTATGATGGGAGAACTTTATAAAACGTTTAGAGAAAATAAATGTAAGATAATATCAGTTTTTCCTAAAAATAATTTTGGAATGTTAAAGTTAGTTGAATCAGATGAGCAAATAGAAGTTTTAAATGCTAGTGAACAATTAAAGTATTTAGTTAATAATGGAGATTTAACAATCATAATGCCAGGAAGTTATGGAACATTATCTGAATTAATGACATCAATTCAAAATAAAAAATTAGGAGAACATAATAAAAAAATTATTATAGTAAATATAAATGTATTTTATGATAATATAATAAATAAATTTGAAAAACAATATCATGATAAATTTGATTTATATCCTAGAGAAAAGTTATATTATGTAATTACCGATATAAGAGATATAGGACAATATATCTCTTAATTTTATAAAAAAGTGAATTTTAAGAGATAAAATAATAATTTAATTCAAATTTTAAAAGTATTGTTTTTATTGACAAATAGTTGATAAAAATTGTATGATTATATTGTAGATATTCTAATATAGATATATTAATAGTGGAGGAATAAAAAATGAAAAAAATGAATGTTATTGTAATATTTGACAAAAAATTAGAAAGAACATTAATGTGTAAAAGAACGAAAGAACCATATATGGGGATGTATAATTTAGTTGGTGGAAAAATTGAAAAAGAAAATGATGGATTAAATGAAGCTTATAGGGAATTAGAAGAAGAAACAAATATTAGAAAAGAAGATGTTGAATTAATTCATTTTATGAATCTTGCTTATGTTAAATGGAATAAAGAATTAGAAGTTTATTATGGTATTTTAAATAACGAAGTAGAATTAATAGAAGAAGTTAACAAACTTGAATGGGTAAGCATTAATGATAATTTTTTTGATATGAATAAGTATGCAGGAGAAGGTAATATAGGTCACATAATTGAAGAAATTAAAATAGATTTAAAGGACAACTAATCAGTTAGTTGTTTTAATTTGGAAAAAAATGGAAGTTGTGATATAATACTAAACAATTTAAGGGGGAGATGTATTTATGAATATAGTTTTTAGTGGTCCAAGTGGCGCTGGAAAAGGAACATTAACTGAAATGTTTCTAAAAGATAATAATTTTAAAAAATTTACAACTTGTACTACAAGAAAACCACGAGAAGGAGAAAAGGACGGATTTGATTATTATTTTTATGACAAAGAAACATTTATTCAAAAAGTAAACGCTGGAGAAATGTTTAATGTAAAAGAATATGGTGGTAACTATTATGGCAGTTTAGAAGAGGATATGGATAACATACAAACAATGAAAAATGTAATATTTCAAATAACACCAGATAGAGCAATTCAAATGAAACAGAAAAATTCAGATACTTGTACGATATTAATAATTCCACCATCTGCAGAATCTTTGATTAATAGAAGAAAAGATCGTTCAAAGGAAAGAATACAAAATGATATTCAAAATTTAGAAGTTGCAAAAAAATTTGATTATGTTATAGTTAATGATAACATAGAGCAAGCGTATGAGAATATAAAATTGTGTATTGATCATTTTCAAAATGGTGGCAATTGTAATTTTTTAGTGAAAGATAATATTTGTTTGATTAAAAACTTAATTGATGGTTTAAATGTAAGCATTGAAGAAAAAGGCGTAGAAAAAGTATTCAATAATGAGGTTGCAAAAAAATGGGATGAAAAAGCAGAGTATGTTACATATTATGGTATTAAAAATCCTATAACTGAAGAAGTACTTTTAAATGCTAGAAATGATATAAAAATTGCAGATATTGGATGTGGGACAGGTAAAATATTACAAAAATTAGATAATAAATATTTAGGCTGTAATCTAACCGGATTAGATATTAGTAGTGATATGATAAGTGTTGCTCAAACTAGAAACTTTAGTGGAAAAAACAATATAACTTTGGTTAATAGCGATTTTATGGAATATGACTTTAAAGACTATTATGATATAATTATATTTAGTTATGTATTACATCATATGGATAATCCAATTGCTGCATTAAAAAAAGCAAAAGAAATGCTTACAGAAAATGGAAAGATATTATTTTCTGTGCCAGGAAAAAAATATTTATCAGAAGTATTTAATGATGATAAGTCAATTGGAAGATTTAGTATTGAAGAAATGGATGACATAGTAAGTTCAGCTGGATTATATCCATTAAAATCAAGTAGAGATAGATTTATGATGTCATTTAATTCATACGAAATGTTTTTGAAATACTTACAAAGTATTGGAACTTATCAAAAAATTATGGGTTATTCTAATCAGAGTTGGCCTACAGAATTTTCTAATGAAATTTTAAAAAGATTTGATTCTGCATCATTTATAACCGGAGAATATTTAACTTATAATTGTGAGAATCTTGAAAAGAAATTAAGGAGAAAGTAATATGATTTTATACAGTTCAAATATTACAAATTTTATTGATGATGTGTATAATAATAAAATTATTCAAATTTTAGTGAATAGTAAAAAAAATGAACTGTATAAAGGAACAACCAATTCAGAAAAGCTATCATGGGAAAATTCATTAAAATATATGGCGGATGTTTTAATTATGTCAAACATTCCAAAGGATTGTAGCGTAGTATTAGAATACAATCTTCCTATGACGTCAAGTAGAATTGATTTTATGCTTTTTGGATATGATTCTAATCATACAAAAAGAGCACTTATATTTGAATTAAAGCAATGGTCAAAAGTAAATAGGATTCATGATAGTGAAATATTAATTGAAACATTCGTTGGAAATGGATTAAAAAAAGTAGTTCATCCTTCGTATCAAGCTTGGTCATATATGACATTGTTAGCAGACTTTAATAAATGTATTCAAGAAAATGGTATTATTTTAGAGTCTTGCTCAGTTTTACATAATTATGTACTGGATAAAAAAGATCCATTATTAGATGATAAATTTAGTGATTTAATTAATAGTGTACCATTATTTTTTAAAAATGAAGAGAATAAACTAATTACGTTTATAAAGGAAAAATTTTGTTTTGGAGATAATCAAGCTATAATACAAGAAATTGATAATAGTCAATTAATTCCTTCAAAAAGTTTACAAAATAACATAGATAAACTTTTAAAAGGAAATAAAGAATTTAAATTAATAGACAACCAAATGATAATATATGATCAAATATTGTCAACAATTAAAAAAGATATAAAGAATGTTATTATAGTAGAAGGTGGTCCAGGCACTGGAAAATCTGTAATTGCGATAAATTTACTTGCAAATTTAACAAAACAAGGTAAATTATGCCAATATGTTTCTAGAAATACAGCGCCTAGAGTTATATATTCAGCGAAATTAAAAGGTACATTAAATAAAACAAGTATAGATAATTTGTTTAAAACATCTAGCGCATATACTGAAATAGAAAAAGATATTTTTGATGTTTTGATAGTTGATGAAGCACATTGTCTAACAGAAAAATCTGGGTTATTCAATAATTATGGGGAAAACCAAATAAAAGAAATAATTAATTCATCAAAATGTTCTATATTCTTTATAGATGAAAATCAAAAAGTTCATTTAAATGATATTGGTACTAAAAAAGAAATAAAAAAATGGGCTAATAATTTAAATGCTAATGTAATTGAATTGTATTTAGAATCTCAATTTAGTTGTAATGGTTCTGATAATTACTTAGAATTTGTAGATTATTTATTAGGTCTTAAAGATAATTATAAAGGAAAAATAAATTATGATATAAATATATGTAAAAATCCTCAAGAACTTGAAAAAATTATAAAAAATAAAAATATTAATTTTAAATCAAGAATTATAGCAGGTTATTGTTGGAATTGGGATAAAAATGAAATTAATAATACAGATTATCATGACATAAAGATAGATGATTATGGTATAAGTTGGAATTTAGGAGCAAAACAAACTTTTGCAATAGATAATTCAATAAATGAAGCAGGTTGTATTCATTCAGTGCAAGGGTTAGAATTTGATTATGTAGGAGTAATTATAGGGAAAGATTTATATTATGAAGATGGAAGGATTCGTACGAATTTTCATAATCATGCATCTTCAGATCCGTCTTTTAAAGGTATAAAAAAAATATATAAAGAAGATAAAGAAGGAGCAAATCAAATTTCGGATATAATAATAAAAAATACATATAGAGTATTGTTAACTCGTGGAACAAAAGGTTGCTATGTCTATTGTGTGGATAAAAATTTAAATCAATATTTCAAAGAACAAATTGAATTATATAAATAGAATATAAAAAAAGAAATCGTTAGCATTCGAGTTCTGCTCGACTATTTTATATGATTTCTTTTTTAATTTTAAGGGTTTTAGGGATTATCCTTACATATAGAATTTGTGGGAGTACAAATTCAGTGCTTGCTAGTCCACGACTAGATAAAAAATTAGTATTAATTTTCTACTTTTTCAGTATTATTTTTATCTATGTTTGATAACGAGGAATTATTTTTCTCATTATATTTTTCTATTATTTCATTTAATTTTTCTTCAAATGCTTCCATAACTAATTCTTCAAATGTTGGACCATTTTCATCAAAAAATATATTTACTTTAAATTCATCTTTTTTCATCTTATCATTCCTTTCATTCATAAATTACATTAGTTTTAGGTATTAGTAGTAAGTAATCTACAATATTACCATCTAGATTTAATGGTCATCCTATAATTCCATCATAGTAAAAGTGTTCATCAAATAGTTCATACATTTTATCTAAATCCATTTGTGTATATTCTTTGTTTTCCATTTTTTGAGTAGAGTATATATAGTAGTCTTTTTCTAATTTGGTTAAATCTTTACTATTAATTTGTTCTTTATATTTAATACCAATTTCATTATTTTCTAAAATATCATTTAGATACTCTAAATACTCTTTTTTATTTTTAGATATAAATTCATCAGTAAATCTTATATTATTAATTTCTATATCATAGTTTTCATCTCTTGATATTTCTATATTAGCTATTAATTTATTAATTAATTCTTTTTTAGGTTTTCTATTTAAACTATTCCACATAAATGAGAAT
>JAZTXB010000138.1:0-2531 GCA_045636225.1 Bacilli bacterium | reverse complement strand
AGAAGAAAATTGGAGTGTTATTGATAAAAGTGATGATTGGGATAGCGGTACCCCTTCAAATAAAGTAATAAATTATAATTATGCAGGATAAAAGATTGAATTTAACTATTTAAAAATAATATTCAAACAAATGCTATAAATGTAAATTTATAATTAAAATCTCTAATTAATAGAGATTTTTTCTGTTTTACTTGAACTAATTTTAGTATAATAGTATAATTTTATTAGTGAGATGGTAATATGTATATAGATGTGCTTGTTGAATTAAAAGCAAAACAAATAGATAAAACTTTTACTTATTTAGTTCGAAATAGTTTTAAAAATGAAATAAAAATAGGTAAAAGAGTAATTGTTCCTTTTGGAAAACAAAAATTAGAAGGTTTTGTTTTAAATATATCAAATAACAAAGATATTGATTATGATTTAAAAGAGATAATAGATGTAATAGATAAAGAACCTGTTTTAAATAGTGAAATGCTAGAACTAGGAAAATATATTAGTAAAAAAACTTTATGTAATCTAATTAGTGCATATCAAACTATGTTACCAGCAGCTTTAAAGGCACATAAAGATTTTGTAGTTAATAAAAAATATGTTACTTATATAAGATTAATAGATTATGATTATATAGGTAAAAATGATAGTCAAAAAGAGATTGTTAATATATTAAAAAAAGGTGATGTTTTAAAAAATGAACTTTCAAAAATATCACAATCTAGTATTAATACATTATTAAAAAATAAAGTAATAGAAGAGATCAAAGAAGAAACTTATAGACTTAAAAGTGAATCAAAGTATGAAGATAAAAAAATAATACTTAATGATGAACAACAAAATGTAGTTGATACTGTTTTAAAGAGTTTAAATAGCTTTAAACCATATTTACTTCATGGTGTTACTGGAAGTGGTAAGACTGAAGTATATATGCATATTATAGATGAGGTATTAAAAAAAGGAAAAGAAGTTATTGTACTTGTACCGGAGATTAGTTTAACTCCACAACTTGTTAATATTTTTAAAAGTAGATTTAAAAGTAATATAGCTATACTTCATAGCGCACTTTCTGATGGTGAAAAATACGATGAATGGAGAAAGATTGAAAGAAAGGAAGTATCTATTGTAATAGGTGCTAGAAGCGCTATATTTGCGCCTTTTACTAATATAGGATTAATAGTTTTAGATGAGGAGCATTCAGATACATATAAACAGGATAACAATCCTAGATATGATGCTATAGATATAGCTATTAAAAGGGCTAAAACTTATAACTGTCCTATAATACTTGGCAGTGCAACTCCTTCTATAGAAAGTTATACAAGAGCTAAAATAGGTATATATAATTTATTAGAATTAAAAAATAGAATTAATAAAAGTATGCCTAAAGTAGATATTGTAGATATGAGAAATTCTATAAAAAAAGGTTATAAAATTTTATCTAAAGAATTAATAGATGAGATAAATGATAGATTAGATAAAGATGAACAAGTAATTTTACTTTTAAATAGAAGAGGTTATTCAACTACTATAACATGTAAAGAATGTGGAGAGACTATTAAATGCCCAAACTGTGATATACCGCTTACATACCATAAAAATGGTAATAAATTAAATTGTCATTATTGTAATTATACTACTTATAAACCTAAAAATTGTACTAGTTGCAATAGCGAAAATATAGTAGATTTTGGTATGGGTACAGAAAAACTTGAAGAAGAAATAAATTCCATATTTGATAAAGCTAAAACTATTAGAATGGATATTGATACAACAAGAAGAAAAGGAAGTCATGAGAGAATAATAAATGATTTTAGAAATAAGAAGTATAATATTTTGATTGGTACTCAGATGATTGCTAAAGGATTAGATTTTGAGGATGTAACACTTGTAGGAGTAGTAAATGGTGATGCTACTTTAAACATACCAGACTTTAGAAGTGGCGAGAGAACCTACTGTCTTTTAAATCAAGTAGCAGGTAGAAGTGGCAGAACTAAATTAGATGGTAAAGTAATAATACAATGTTTTAATACAGAACATTATAGTATTAAATATGCAAGTACTCATGATTATTTAAATTTTTATAAAGAAGATATGAATATAAGAAAAAAATTAAATTATCCACCATACTATAATCTTTGTTTAGTAAAACTTGTTAGTACGGATTATTCTTTATTAAATAATGAGGCTAATAAAATAAAAAATTATTTAGTAAAAAACATTAACAATGTAAGTATTTTAGGGCCATCGCTTTCACAAATGCCTAAAATATATAATAAGTATTATATGCAAATAATATTAAAATATAAAAATATAGAGGATATATATAATCGGCTAAAATTTATTTTAGATAAGTATAAATTAAATAACAAATTAACAATTGATATAGATTTTAATCCTAAAAAAATATGAGGTGTTTTATGACTGAATTTGAAAAAAAACAAATTATAAATGAATTTCCTAAATATATATCATCAATGAAAAGTAATGATTTTTTAGTAAAATTAGTATTAGATTTTGATATATGCAAAATAATA
>JAZTXB010000137.1:0-5146 GCA_045636225.1 Bacilli bacterium | reverse complement strand
ACGGCCTCCAATATTTACCATAGGTTCTACTACTATATAATCTCCAGAGTTAGCTTTAGATTCAAATGAAGAATGTTCTATTAAAGCTTTCAAATTTTTATAATCATTTTCTGTTAAAATACTATAAAGATTTGGCATACTGTCATCAGCTTTTAACCAATCACCGGGTAAAAACGATGCCTTATAAGTTGTTATTTTATCCGTATCCTCTTTTGATAACCACTTTATATCAGTACTTTGATGATTCTTTGGATTATTATTAGCAGAAAAAACAGCATTCCCTCTTCCCATACTATTTAAAAAGATTTCTACATCCTCAACTTCGTTAGAACTATTTATGATACTAACTTTAATTCCAACATATGTGTCTGACCACTCACCACTTCCTGCTATTCCTGAAGTTGTTGAACCTCCTGAGAAGTCATAAATATCTGCATTAACTACTAAATTAAAGCTAAACATAATAATACATAAAAAAACTACTTTAAATATTTTTTTCATAAAATCACATACCTTTATCTATATTCACATTATAGCATACAATTTATATTTTTAAAAGCCGCTACGTTTAAATAATTTTTCTAAATCTAATTTTGAATAATATATAACTGTAGGTCTACCATGAGGACAATTATATGGATTTTGACACTTTCTAAGATCATTTATTAAATTATTCATTTCTTCACTAGTAATTGAAGTATTTGCTTTAATAGACATTTTACATGCCATTGTAGCAGCAATATTATCATTGAATTTATCTAAATCAAATTTTTTCTCTTTTTCTATTACTAATTCAATTATCTTTTTAATAGCATTATCTTCGTTTCCTACAGGAAGCCATACTGGATGAGATTTAACTATGATTGAATTGATACCAAATTCTTCTATTTCGAAATTAAGTGATTTTAAAAAGTCAAAATTCTCTTTTAATATTACATATTCAGAATTTGTATATTCAATAGTTAAAGGAAACATCATTGGCATACTTTCTACCTTAGGATTATTTAGTTTTTCTTTAATTATTTCATAATTAATTCTTTCCTTAGCAGCATGCTGGTCTATTATATACATACCAATTTCATTTTGGCATATTATATATGTCCCATGTATTAACCCTACCGGATACATCATTGGCATAATATTTTCTTCAGTAATTATTTCTTCTTTTGATTCTACTAAATCTTCATTAACTATATATTCTACTTGTTCTTCTTTAATTAGAGGAGTATCAAAATCTAAAGTTATCTCTTCTATCTTTTTTACTTCTTTTACTACTTTAGGTGCTTCTTCTATTTTGGGTATTAATGTTTTTGCTTTTAACTTATCTTTAATTAAATCAGTTACTAAACTAAGTAATTCTTCCATATTTCCAAATTTAATATCCATTTTAGTAGGATGTATATTAACATCTACTAGTGTCGTATCTACTTCTATATTAAGAACAACTACCGGGTAATAATTATCTGGTTTATAAGAGTGATATGAATCATTAATAACTTTATTAAGTTCAGTATTTTTTACTATTCTTCCATTTACTATTGTTATTATACTATTTCTATTACTTCTATATACTTCAGGTAAACTAATATAACCTGTTATAGAATAATCATTATTTTTACCTTCTATTTCTAACATTTTTTTAGCTATATCGATTCCAAAAACATTCTTAATACATTTAAGTAAATTGCCACTTCCATCTGTTTTAAGCAATTCTTTAGAATCATTAGTAACTATAAATCTAATATTAGGATGAGAAAGAGCTATTTTATTCATATAATCAAGTATATTAGATAGTTCTGTATATAAACTTTTTAGGTGTTTAAGTCTAGCTGGTGTATTATAAAATAAGTCTTTAACACTTATAATAGTACCACGTCTTGCATCACTAGTATCTACTTTAATTACTTTACCACCTTTTATATTTACAAATGTACCAATATCACCTTCAGATGTTATTAATTCTATATTAGATACAGAAGCAATAGACGCTAAAGCTTCACCTCTAAATCCTAATGTATGAATGTGATATAAGTCATCTTCATCTATTATTTTACTTGTTGCATGCCTATTAAAAGCCATAATAGCATCATCTTTATCCATTCCTTTTCCGTTATCAGTAACTTTTATTTCTTTAATACCTGATTCTTTTAATTCTACCTTTATTTCTGTAGAATTAGCATCTATACTATTTTCTACTAATTCTTTAACAACTGAAACGCATCTTTCAACAACTTCTCCTGCTGCTATTTTATTAGATAATATTTCATCCATTACTTTTATAATTGCCATACTACCACCTTTTTTATTATATAATATTTTTTTGTTTAAAACTAGCAATTTGACAAAAAAACTATTATATTGTATTATATCTACCAATTGAAAGGGGTAATTTTATGAATATAAAGTTAAGTGAAATAGAAGATTTATTAAATAAAATAAGTGATTGTATATCATACTATGAAACAAGTTGTTTAAAAAACAAATCATTCTTATTATACTTAGGTAATGGAGGTAAAATTAAATACACAATTAATCCAATTAACTTACCTCATTTACTTGGTATTAAAGATTTAGATACTTTAAAAAAAATTTTAGGTATAAAATGTGAGAACGTTTTAGATACACTAAAAATATTACCTGATTATGCATATCAAATACTTAATAAATTAAATGGTGGTATTTTAAATTGTGAGCAAATATTTTCAAAATTTATAGATAAAAAAGTTGATAATTTTAAAAGTAATCTAACTTCTAATGCTGATGAAATACTTGACCAAACATTATTTATTTGCTCATATGTTAGTGAACGTTCTTGGGAACATACAATAAAAAATCAAAAATATGATTATATAATTGTTAAACAATTAGAAGACGGAAAAATTAGTCTACTATGTTTAGTTGAAAATCAAGGTCAATATTACGCAATGAGTAATCAATTATTTGATAATATGGAAGCCGCTAAAGAAATATTGAATGATTTAGTAAAAAATCAAGAAATTACACTACTTACAGGTATTTCTATATATAATTTTTATACTGATTCAGTATATAATAGAACTCTTTCTATAAATCAAAAATTAGATAAAATTGATAAAATGAGACAAAGTAAATCAATGTTTGAATATTATATAGATATTTCTAATGACTATGAATATACTATTAATAAATTAAGATCTAATAGAAATGAAAGAAATGAAAACAATAATATTATTGAAGAAATAGTAAGCTCTATTACAAAGAAATCTTTAATTAACAGAGACACATATGAAGATTCTACATTACTTTCAATTATTGATGCATGGAACGATCATATATGTAATAATGCTTCTAATGCAAACGAAAGCAATTTTTCTTATACAGAAATTATAAAAGAATTAAAAGCCGCTAAAGAACTTGTAACAACTTTACAAAAAGAAAAAGAAAAACTCGAAGAAAAAGTTTTAAATCAAGAACAATCTATAAATGCTTTAACAGATGAAAATAATGAGTATAAAGTTAAAGCAGAAAACACTTTAAGGCTTGCAAAAAGTATAATTAAAATAACAAATCCAGAAAATTAATTCTGGATTTTTATATTATTTCATTTATTATATTGTCATTATTTAATACTTGCGCAAGTCTATCAATTTCTTCCTTAGTATTATAAAAATATAAACTAATTCTACAAGTATTTTTTGTACCTATTTCTTCTTTTAATATTTTAGCGCAATGATTACCTGCTCTAATACAAATATTATATTTATTTAAATATATTGCTAAATCCTGAGGAAATATATCTTTCATATTAAATGTAATTATACTGCCACTTGCATCTTCATTATAAATTATTATATTAGGTACTTCTTTTAATTTTTTTATAGCATATTTTCTTAATTCACTTACATAATTTTCTATTTTGTTTATTCCTATTTTATTTAAGTAATTAATAGTTGCTCCAAAACCTATAACTCCTGCAATATTAGGAGTTCCTGCTTCAAGTAAATGTGGCATATTATTATATATTTTTTTACCATTATATTCAAAAGAAGCATTCATACCTCCACCTACTATAATAGGTTTTATTTTATCTAAATATTCTTCTTTAACATACAAAACTCCTACTCCTGTAGGGCCACACATTTTATGCGCCGAAAAAGCTAAAAAATCCATATCTAATCTTGTTACATCAATATTAGTATGAGGAGCTGACTGAGCACCATCTATTATTACTTTTATTCCATTTTTGTGAGCATATTCGATTATTTCTTTTATAGGCCTAACATCGCCAATTACATTAGTAATATGCGCAATACTTATAACTTTTGTATTAGGTGTTACTGATTTTTTAACATTATCTAGTGTTACTTTAAAATTTGAATCTAATGGGATATAATTAATTTTTATTCCTATTTGTTCAGATAATTCAAACCAAGGAAGTACATTTGATGCGTGCTCTGATTTTGTAATTAATACTTCATCATTTTCTTTTAAATAATTTTTAAAATAACCAAGTATTATCTTGTTTAATGAATCTGTTGTGTTATTAGTAAATACTATTTGTTTTGAATCTTTAGCATTTATAAATTTTCTTACTAACTCTCTTGTATTTTCAAACATAGTATCTACTTTTAAACTTATATCATAATCTCCTCTATGACTATTTGCACTATAATTATTATAATAATCACTAATAGCTTCACTTAATATATAAGGTTTTAAACTAGTAGCTCCACTATCAAAATATATTATATTATTATTTAACATTAAAAAATCCTCTCTATTCACAGTATCACCTCCAATACTTATCTATATTTTTATTTATATTATTAATTATTTTTTTATTATTAATATCACTTGTTAAAAAACCAGTTATCAATAATTTTAAAGCATTATTATAATCTATTCCCCTGCTTTGTATGTAAAACATCTCTTCATCGCTAAATTTTCCTATTAAAGCAGAATGAGAAGCTTCTACATCAAAAGAATCTATATATAAATTAGGTTTTATTTCGCATTTATTATCTGTTAAATTAATTATTCTATTGTTTTGATTAACTATACATCCTGTTATTTCTTTTGGTACAAAAGAAGATACTTGATAAATAATATTACCTTCATCTATACAAACTCCATTATTTTTAATATTACTAATAGTATTATTATAATT
>JAZTXB010000136.1:0-2095 GCA_045636225.1 Bacilli bacterium | reverse complement strand
TATGTAATAAAAAAGCAGAATTAAAATCCTATAACATAAGGGTATTCTACTTTTTCTATAATTACCTTTTTTATATTATTTATATTTTCTATTTTACCTTTGCTTTTAACAAGTAAATAATTATCTGTATGTCCTATAACGAACCCTTCTTTATATATTTCAGGTAAAAAATATACTTCTTTATTTATAAATTTATTAAAGTATTCTATTTCTAGTTTTTTACTTATTTCTATTAATACTTTTACCCTATCTTTTTTAGTTCTTTCATCTAAATGATTAGGAAGAATTTCTGCTTTAGTTCCTTTTCTAAGAGAAAAAGGGAATACATGTATTTTAGAAAATTTAATTTTATTTACAGTATCAATAGTTTCATTAAACAATTCGTCAGTTTCTCCAGGAAAACCTACTATAATATCTGTTGTTATTGATATATTAGGTCTAATACTTCTTATTTTATTTATTTTATCAATAAAGTACTCTTTATCATATTTTCTATTCATTAATTTTAATATTTCATTACTTCCTGATTGAAGTGGTATATGCATGTGTTGGACAAGTATTTTACTATTTTTAAGTACTTTTAAAAATTCATCATCTAATTCAGTTATTTCTATACTAGATATTCTAAGTCTTTCTAATCCATTTATTTTTTCTATATCTTTAAGTAGTTTAGAAAAACTATAGTTAATATCACTTCCATAATGCCCAGTATGAATACCTGTAAGTACTATTTCTTTATGACCATCATTAATTAACTCTTTTATTTCTTCTATAACTACTTCAGGCTTTTTACTTCTAACCTTTCCTCTAGCATATGGGATTATACAATAAGAACAATAATTTTCACAGCCATCTTCTATTTTAACAAAAGCTCTTGTTTTATTAAAATTATTTAAACACATATCCTCAAAATCTTTTTCCATTATATTATCAATAATTTTAACAGGTCTATTATTTTTTTTATATTTTTCAATAAACTTAACAATATTACTTTTACCACTATTCCCAAGTATTATAGATACATTTAAATCATCTAGTAATTTAGAATTTACTTGAGTCATACATCCAACAACTACTACTATAGCATTTGGATATTTTCTTTTTATTCCTCTAACTACTTTAAGGGATTTATTATCACTTGTATTGGTAACAGTACATGTATTTACTATATAAATGTCGCTATTATCCTCATTACCTTCAATATATCCACTATTTAATAATTTATCTCTCATTACATTTGATTCATAAGTATTAACCTTACATCCTAATGTATAAATATAAAACTTCATATTACACTTCCTACATATTTTCATAATTTAAAACACTTAAAACATATATAGGCACAGTCTCAACTCTCATTATATTATTACCAAGTGAGATTGATGTAAAACCTATACTATTTAAATAAGTTTCTTCTTTCTCAGAAATTCCACCTTCAGGACCTATTATAAACGAAATAGAATTATAATTTTTATTTTCATTTAGAAATTTCTTTACGGTATTTTGTTTTTCTTTTGTACTGCATACCACTTTAAGACCTTCTAAATCTTTTAACTCTTCTAATATTTTTACTTCTGTTATAACAGGAATATCAATTCTTTTAGATTGTTCACTAGCTTCTTTACAAATTTTATTCCATCTTTCTATTTTTTTAATTTCTTTATCTTTTTCAAGTTTAATGATACTACGTTCCATTATAACTGGAATTATTTTTGTAACACCTAGTTCAGTTGCTTTTTGAAGTATTAAATCCATTTTATTTTCTTTAAGTAATGGAATAATTAATGTTTTTTCTATATTATCTATTTCTTTTAAAATATCTTTATTTTTTATAAAAGCTTCTACTTCTTTATTTGAGATATTAAGCTCACAAATATATACTTCATTATCATAAACAACTTCTATAGTATCACCTGTCTTCATTCTCATAACACGTGTAATGTGATATAGATCATCATTTTTTAATTCAAATTTATTATCATTTAATTTATCACTAAAATATCTTTGCATAATTTCACCTAGAAGTAGTATATCACATTAATAAAAAAAAATATAGAAACTAAATTCTATATTTAAAAATCAATTCTTAAATTTA
>JAZTXB010000135.1:0-2706 GCA_045636225.1 Bacilli bacterium | reverse complement strand
TGTTTATATTAATAATAAATGTTGTTAGTAAAAATAATATTAATATATATGAGGAAATAAATTTATATACTAATTCAACATTACTTGTTTTACTTGAACTTAGTATGGGAGTATTTACTTCGTGGATTTTGATTAGTTTATTTATTTCTGCACATAGCAAATTAAAAAAATTTGATATAAAAGAGTATCCAAAAATGCAAGAAATTATTTTTGACTAGAAAAAAAGGTAAAATTTATAAAATTTTGCCTTTTTTTTATTACAATTAATAAAGTTGTGGTATAATAATTAACTAAGGTGATTAGATGCTTGTAGATGGTAAATATCTTGATGAAGATGAAGTAATATCAAATGAAAAAAATTTTTTAAAACAATATAATAATATATATATTACTGAGCAACAAAAAAACATATTAGATAAATACGATATTAATGTTAATAATTATGTAGATATTTCAAGGTTAATCTATGATATAGAAGAAATTTTAAATAATTCTATGCAAGAATTAGATGATTTAGAATGGGTATCTCAATCTATTTCTGAATATAATTATTACAATAATACGAATAAGTAGCTGTAGGGGGATTTATATGTATGTAGCAATTAAATATGAAAAAATTAGTTTGGGTGAAGAAAAATATGTTTTCAAACCCGTTAGTGTTATAAAAGGTGATTATGATGAATATGCAGAAATTTTTGAGACAGAGTATGGGGAATTATGCGTTCCTATAGATGGTGAAACACCACTTGAAGATAGTTATTTTGGATGTTTAACAACAATTGACGAATTGAAAGAATTATATAAAAGCACTTGTAGTGAAGAAGAATTATTAATGCAATTTTTTGAGGAATGTATGGCAAATTATTGGATTGGTTATTTTGATTTTGTTGAAAGTAAAATGAAAGTTTTAAACATACCATGTGATATTATTGAAAAATATATGACAGGAGCATTAGAGACTGCCGAAGAAAAAGAAAGTGGGACTTCTATTGTATTTAATTTAGATAATCTAAAAGAGTTAATGAATATTAGTGATCCTAAAGAAGTTTATAACAAGTTAAAAGAAATAATAAGATGTGCAGAATCAATAGGAGAAGAACCTGAGAAGTTTTCAAAAAAAGAAATGGAACAAAAAAATATTCCAGAAACTTCTAAACAAAAGAAAAAAGTATCTTTGCAAAAAGAAAATTCAAAGTTTATGTCATTAAAAGAATTGAGAAAAGAAGTTAAAGATGTTATTAAAGGGCAAAATAAAGCAGTTGATGATATAACTAGAGCAATAATAGTTAATCAATTATCAAATAATCCTAGACACAAATCTCATATGTTAATACTAGGACCGAGTGGTACGGGGAAAACCGAAATGATAAACATTATTTCAAAAAAGATGGGAATACCTTTTTTTAAGGCGGATGCAACAGCGTATACTAAAGAAGGTTATGTAGGGAAAAGTGTTTATTCAATGTTTGATGGACTAATTCAGTCGGCAAACGGAAATATTGAAAAAGCACAAAAAGGTATTTTGATAATTGACGAAATAGATAAAAAACTCTCTCCTAGAAAAGATGATGTAGGAGGAGTTGATGTTTTAAATTCTTTATTAAAAATAATGGATAGAGATATAATTGAATTGGATACGGGAAAACAAGCACCTTTTCTATTTGATACTTCAAATTTAACTATTATATTTATGGGTGCCTTTGCAGAATTATATAAGAATAAAGAAGAAGCTAAAAAGACTCCTATTGGTTTTGGAACAGTTGCGGAACCAGAAAAAAAATCAAAAATAGAAATTACTAGTCAAGATTTGATAAAGGCTGGTATGCCTCCTGAATTTTTAGGAAGAATTCCTATAGTAACTAACACAGAAGAGTTAAGTTTAGAAGATTTAGTGGACATTTTGTATAAATCTAAAGGTGGGGCTATAGATGAGGAAAGAGAATTCTGTAAAGATTTAGGTATAACTATAAAATTTACAAATGGATATATGAAAGAAATAGCTAAAAAGGCACATGAAACTAAAACTGGAGCAAGAAATTTAAGAAAATTAGTAAGAGAATCAGTGTCAACTGCTTATGATGAAATATTATCCGGAAAAAATGTAAAGGTACTTAAACTTACAAAGAAAACAGCAATCGATAATAAAAAATATTACACAGAATAGTGTAATATTTTTTGTTTAAAAGGAAAAGTTTAAAAAAAATAGTATATATAATTAGGAGGTAATACTATTAATTATATAGACTGTAAAAGCAAATTAAATAGAATTAAGATAAATAGGCTAAATAAGAAATATATAAATAAAGAATTAAAAGAAAGTGATTATATACTTTCAAACATAAATGGATACTCACTTGATAAGGAGCAAAGAATTGCAATTATAACAGATGAATGTTCAAACTTAATTGTTGCTGGAGCTGGTAGCGGAAAAAGTTTAACTATGGTTGGAAAAATAAGATATTTGATA
Source organism: Bacilli bacterium (assembly GCA_045636225.1). Taxonomy (GTDB): domain Bacteria; phylum Bacillota_I; class Bacilli_A; order RF39; family UBA660; genus UMGS1613. The sequence continues at coordinate 239 of JAZTXB010000135.1, read as the reverse complement.
GAGCGTAAAAATATAAAAGAAGATGAAATTTTATGTATATCATTTACAAGAGATGCATCAATAAATTTAGAAAAAAATATAAAAAAGAATTATAACTATAATATTAAAGTCTTTACATTTCACAAACTTTCGTTAGAAATATTAAAAGATAAAAAATATAATATATCGCCTTCGGATACTCTAAATTATATAATTGATGAATATTTTTATATGATACAATATGATTCTAATATGAAAGT
>JAZTXB010000134.1:0-2710 GCA_045636225.1 Bacilli bacterium | reverse complement strand
GTTAGATTTCCTGATAGGACTACTAAACTAGAAAGGGAAGGTATTATTAATTTAGAAAATAATTATAACGAAGAGAAAGCACAAGCTCTACAAAACTTTGTTATGTATGCTTGTGATGAAATACATTCGGTTGGTGCTTATGTATCTATAGATGTATTTGGTGAAAGCGCTAATAATTATGTTACTGCTTATGGACAATTTTGGTCAGCAATATCAAATGTTGCTGATGTAATAAGTGGTATGCCATATCCAGATCATTTTAATCCGCATGAATATGGAATTAAAGAAGTTGTCTGGACTGTGCCATATAAACTTTTAAGTAAATGGAGTGAGTCTGTTAATACAAAACAAGAAATAATTCCAACCCCGGCTATTGTTAGAACTTGGATACAAGCCTATGATACAAAAAAGAATCCTAGTGTTATATATGATGACAAAAAAATATCTGAACAAATAAGTGCTTTATATGATAATAAATTGAATGGTGGATATATGACTTGGAATTCTTCTTCAAGTATGGTAAAATATAAAGAGATAAGTTATGCATTTAGGAAGGTGTACAAATGATAAATATAGAAAATGTTAAATATAAATTAATTGAAGAATATAAAGATGGATTTGATGAAGGTGCATTTAAAGAAAAATATACAGAATATTTTGAGCCTTATGATTATATAATAGGTGATTGGTCATATGGAAAACTTAGATTAAAAGGGTTTTGTAATAGATTAAACAAAATATGTAATAAAATAAATGATATTAAATTCAAAGATGATTATATAAAAAATTTATGTAGTTATGAGTGCAAATACTATGTATTAGAAAGAATAAAATAAAATGTAAACAAGTTATATAATTATGATAGAATTAAAGTAAAATTAAAAGGACTGTCGCCTGTAAATTACAGGTTACAATCCCTTTGCTAATAAACTGTCCAAGAAACGGGGTTCATATCAGTATAACTTGTTTTTTAATTAAATAATAATATAATGAAGTTATAAAGATAAGATAGATAGAATAAAAAAGGTTTTACTTTGATAGAATTACTCGCAGTAATAGTAATACTAGCAATCATCGCATTAATTGCAACACTAAAATATAGAGTAATGGAATTTAAATGTAAAATAATAGTAAAAAATATAAAAAAGATAAGTATATAGTATAACTTATCTTTTTTATGTGATATACTATGGTAAAGTAGGTGATTGTATGAATGATAGAAACTTGCAAGAAGAGTTATTAAGTAATGAATCTGAAAAAATAATTTTAGAAGAAAACTCTAGAAATGTTTTTTGTTGTTCAAAATGTGGAGCGAATATATCTTCTGAGGAACAGTTAAAAGAATGTATATATTGTAAAGGAGAGCTAATAATAAATTCCTCTTTTAAGTCTAATGTAAAATATAATTATATAATTCCTTTTAGACATAATAAAATAGATGCTTTGAATAAAATTAAAAGATATATTAAACAAAAACCTTTATATCCAAAAGAATTTAATATAAAAAGAAACATACAAAACTTAAATTGTATATATATACAATTATGGTTATTTGATTTTGATGCAAGTGGTGAAGTAGAAGTAAATAGTAATAATATTTCAAAGTTTAAATCAAAAAATCGTAAATATGTAAAAACTGATTCTTATTTAGTTACATTAGGTAGTAATATGAGTTTTATAGATGTTCCTGTAGTCGTTTCAAAAAAAATAAATAAAACGCTTTTTAACTTGATAGAACCATATGATTATACTAAGCAGGAAGAATTTGATTCTAAATATTTAACTGGTAGATTATTAGAAGAGCAAACGTTAAAAATTAAAGATATAATATCATTAGGTGAAAATGATGTAAAAGATATGTTTAGTAAAAAGATGCTTAGTGAAGTAAAAGAATATGATGAAAGTATAATCTCAGAGTGTTCTATTAATTTAAGAAATAAAAAAAAGCAGTGTATATTATTGCCACTATGGATTTTAAGCGTTAATTATAAAGGTAAGGTATATGATATCTTGTTAAATGATCAAACAGGTAAAATAGCTGGTAAAATACCAATTTCTTGGAAGAAATTATTATTTAAATTTATATTAATTTTTATATTTGTGTTTACTGTTTTGTTTTTTTCTCTTAATTATAAGGTGATATTATGAAAAAATATATATTAATAATGTTTTTGATGTTTGTTTGTATAACTAATGTAGTCGCTTTTGATACAAATACGAAAATATATGATTATGCGCAAGTGTTGACAGCCAAAGAAGAAAAAGAATTAAAAAAAGATGCTGATTTGTTTATAGCTAATTCTAATATGGATATGGTTTTAATAACAGTTAAACATCATGGTAAGAAAAGTACACTTGATTATGCAGATGAATTTTATAATATTAATGGATTTGGTATAGGAGATACAAAAGATGGAGTTGTGGCAGTGATAGATTTTTCTTCTAATGATACTGAGTTTGTATTTTCTAAGTATGGAAAAGCAATTGAAATTTTTGATGAAAAAAATTCAAAAAAAATAATAGATACTGCGAAAGAAAAAATAAATAAAAGTTATTATAAAGTATTAAATTCATTTATTGAAGAGACAATAGATTGTGATTGTCTAGATAATAATATAAGTTATTTTGATAGTGATATGGTTAGATTATTAAAATTAATATTTGTTTCTTTTATAATATCAATAATAATTTCTATAATTTTAATAATCTA